>JAFUUG010000188.1 GCA_017483905.1 Bacillota bacterium | reverse complement strand
ACAATAAATAATTTTCGTAAATAAAACAATGGGGATGTGTAATAAATGAGTACACCTAAAATGCTTACTTTATTTGATAAAATATGTGAAGACAAGGGTCGTATCCTTGACTTGGCACGTTATTATATTGCGGATGATATAAGAACATTTCATAATGCAGAAGAGTGCGTTTTGGTAAAAGATGGTAAAAGTATTGAGTTTGACAGGATAGAAGATTTTAATGACCTTAAAGAAAAAGTAAAGGATATAGAGAAGTCGAAAAAACTGACTCCATATTTTTTTCAGATACATGATGATGTCGAAAAAATACGTTTTCTGATGAATAAAAAAATACTTGTACCTGCATCAAATGTCCAGAATCAGCCTAATCTTGTGATAGAAGAGGCTCAGAGGATAATCGATATTGCGCATAATTATATATACATTGCGTGCAGTGACAAAGTATATCTCGATCGTAGATTTGAAGTATTCAGAATCAAGCACCTGATGATGGAGGGCAGCGATTACGACCATATAAGAAATGATGAAGAGATAGAGAAGATCGCTAATGAACTGAATAAGATAAAATTCTTCTTTAAGGAAAAAATGGTTGTAAAAGTAGAAGAGATACAAGAAGATTTTGAAAAACTGGATAATCTTTTCAATATACTTGAAAAAATAGATTCAAGGCTGTATGACGAGAAATTCTATCCGGATAAAAAAATGTACAAAGAACTGCTTTCAAGTAATGAAGATTATGATAAAAAGTGCAATTTTATATACAAAATGGTGGCACAGGATATACCGAGATTATTTGCAAGGGTAAAACAGAACGGAGCATCGATCTGTCTTGATAAGCCTAAGAGATATATGAGTGAAAAAAATGCTCTGATGAAGCGAATGGAAATGCATATATCACAGATAGAAACAGCATACCTGAACAAGAGGAAATTCGATAAGCAGGAATTTGTGATAAATGAAAAATACAGTTTTGATGTGACGGAAAGAGATATCCATTCAAGACTAAGCAAAAGCAGAACTATCAAAGGACTGAAAGAAAAATACAATATCGTTATAAAAGAACTTGATTCCGAGATAAATCAGAAATTGATCGCAGAAAAGAAAATGATAGTAGATGCGGATGTATATATTGAAGAATCTGAAAATTACATAATAAATAATATCAAATGTTTTAAATTCAGAAAAAGATAACGGAGTGAAAGGCAGGTAATTTGACATGGCAGGAGCTAAACTTGCAGTAGGTGCAATAATAGCCAAAAGATATAAAGTGGAGGCTTTACTGGGAGAGGCTAAAGATTATTCACTTTATGAATGTGATTACGAAGGCTTTACAATGATAGCCAAGGTATATAATGATGGTCTTCAGCCTAATGAACAACTGTTCAATGCTATAAAGGAACTCGGTTCCCTTACCATAGGAAAGATAATAGACAGTGGCAGGGACGGAAACGGTGTATTCTGTGAGATAAGATTCAAATATACCAACGGAAATATGGCAGAAGAGGGGGCAGTAAATCAGAAATACCTTCTTAAACAATTTATACCTGCAATAATCGAAGACCTCAGAAATATTCATAATGCGGGTCTTGTTCATGGTAAGATAAGACCTTACAATCTTTTTCATTCAGAGATCGGTTCGGATATAATACTCGGTGATTTTGGTATAGATGAAGTAAGAAATTCCCTTGAAAATGAGGAATTTCTCACGCTTGCAAAGGATATTGGATATTTGCCTCCGTCGGCGATGAAGGGTATAATCACTAAAGAAGATGATTACTATGCTCTCGGTATGACACTCTATCAGCTCGCTACTGGTATTGATCTTTTCAAAGGTCTGAGTGACAAGGAATTATATAAGTTTGCTCATATGGAATATCTTAATATAAGAGGAAATATCGACAGCACACTCGCAAATATAATAAGAGGTCTTACTGTAAAGGCAAAGGACGAAAGATGGGGATATACTGAGGTTTCCCGAGCTTTGCAGGGAGAAGATGTTGAAATAAACGATGATTATGTGTGTGATGTCGATATTGACAGCTTTGATGCTTCTCAGATGACAAGCGGTGATGTAGTATTAAAGACAAAGAAAAACAATATCATAATATCAAAGGTGAATACAGTAGAAGAAGATTACGATTATCATAACTTCTTTGATACTGATGACAACAATGATCAGACATATTTCTCTTCGGGATTTGTGAGTGCAAAGATAGATGATGACGAGGCGGCAATATATGAACACGGACTTTATGATGAAGATGATGACGATGACGGCATAGAATATGCAAATTCTTATTCAAATCCAAGTCCTATAAGACGTGAAGTGCCTAAAGAAGAGGAAAATTTTATTTCAAGAGAAGAGGCAACAGATGCCTATGGAATAGATGATACACTTAATAATATATCGTCGGAAACATCAGATGTGACTCGGGAAGAAAAGAAAGAAGAAAGCGAAAAAACTGCGGGGGGCGGATTATCATTTGATGATCTCTCTTTCCTTGATGATATTGACGATGACGATGATTTCGACATTGAGGAACTTATAAAAGCAAGACTTTTTGAGGGTAAATCGGCAGAAGAAACGAAGGAGCTTTTTACTCCTAAGCCAAAGCCTAAGAAAGAAGAACCTGAGATAACAACAGAAAAGCCTGCGGAAACCGAAAAAGAAGAAGTCTTTGATGATACTATGGCTGAAAGTGATGACAGCGAAAAAGAAAATGAGCTTTCCGGTGATACGGAAGTTTTCGGCAATGATAAGGCAGAAGAAGATGATCTTTTCGGTGATGCTAAGGTTTTTGCACCGGATAATAAAGAAACAAAGAACACAATAGAAGAAGATGACGATGATCTTTTCGGAGATTCCGATGTGTTCGGAAAAATGAGCGAAAGCGATGCTGCTGACGATCTTTTCGGTGATTCGAGTGCTTTTGATATGGTTGCACCGAAACAGACAAAACAGATGGAAAATAAGTCGGCTTTTGCGGCGGAAGTAAACAAAAGAAGTGACAGCTCGTTTGAAAGCAAACTTGTAGGTATTGCAAAAGATATAGAACCTGTAAATAAGGTCGGGGAAGAAAAGCCCGTAGGTATATTCAAGGTTTCCGAACAGGAGCAGAGAGAGACGGTAAAGCCGATAGAAGAAAAGAAAGAACCTCAAAGCGGTATTTCGGAGCATAAGCCGGGAATATACAAGGTAAGTGCGGATGAACCTGCGGCAGTGAAAGAACCGCAAGGAGGGATTTCCGAGCATATATACAAAGTGGATGAAGATAAAGCTGCGACGGTCGGGGAAAAGAATGTACCTCAAAGTACACCTGTGCAGGAAGCAAGTCATATACCCGGTATATATAAGGTCGATTCAAACGGAAATCTTATCGTTGAAAGATATGAGCCTAAAAAAGCGGCAGCCGCACCTGTTTCTGCACCGATAAATGACAGAGCGGACGAAGCGGTAAAGAACGAAGAGAAACAGGAGAGCGGAATAAAGATATTAAGTCAAAGCGGGCAAAAGCCGACATTTAATGAAAAAGCCGATTTTAAGCCAAAGAATGCAGAGGAAAATATTGAAAAAGAGGAAGAAGCCGATATACCTATCGAAGAAAGTATTGAGGCTGCATTGGGTATTCCTGTTAAAGAGAACATCGGAAATAGCTTTGATACTGCACAAGGTGAAGCAGAAGATGAAGAAAGCAAGTCTGTAAGCGACTTTTTAAACAGCATAGACTACAGTGAAGAACTTACTGCACAAGAGGAAGAAAGTACTCAGGACGATCGCACTGATGAGGAAGAAGATACGGGTGCTTATGATGAAGAGGAAGAAGAAAGTGAGATAGCTTCCGAGAACGACAGAATGATAAATAAGTATCTCGGTCTTGACGGAGATGATGTTGGCGATGCTTCCGATGAGGAAGATGACGAAGACGAGATAGTTGCACAGGCTGATGAAGATGATTACTTATATGACGATTATGATGAAGAGGAAGAAGAGAAAGAAGAAACCGTTGCAATAGGTGATTATCTCGATAATGAAGATATTATGACGGCAGCTGGCGATATATCGGCAGATGATACCGACTATGAAAAAGAACTTGCTCAGGCTGAATGGGTAGCACCTCAGAAAGAAGAAGTCAAGGTAGAGAAAGCAGATATAGATTACAGCGAAGATCTCTTTGCGGAAGAATCAGAGGAAGATGATTATGACGAAGAGAATGACGAGGAAATTGGCTCGGTCGCATTCTTTGACGATGAAGATGAGGACAGCGGATATGACTACGAATCTCCGGATGATATAGAGCCTTATGAATTTGAGGGAAAGAAGTATCTTGAGATCAACCAGCTGATAGAAGAAATGGCACAGAACTGGGATAAGGGTGTTGAGGAATTATACAGCGGAAGATTATACACCTATTTCAAGAAATTCAAGAAAGAGATCGCACAGTCTGCTAAGGATTGCGTAGAGATAGAAGATACGAATTTAGGTTTCTTCAAATTTATATATAATGTAAATCCTAATATGCCGTTCTACTGGAAAGATATAAGATTTACAAACCTTAATGATATTGCGTATAATATATCGGTATCAAAGAATTTAAGACTCTATAAGGAAATGTTGCAGAAAGGGCTCTTTACGGTATATCTCAACGCCAATGAATATGGAAATCAGCTTATAAACGAGATAATGGAACTTGAAGATGAAGTATCGGAGGGCAATAACAACGATGTGGTCATCTATAAGCTGATGTATTCATTCAGTGACAGGCCATGCTATATATTCGAGGGATATAAGTTTGTGAGTGTTGAGAATTTAGTTGAATATTTATATGAAAATAAAGAAAGACTTAATGATCTTTGCAAATTGCTTATGAACAGTATTAAATTCTTTGCATGGCTTGAATTCCTTGGGTTTGGCGGAGAAGTAACACATTTATTAAAAGAAGATGAATAAAAATATCCCACCTTTGAAGTTATGGCTTCGGAGGTGGGGTCTTTTACGTTGATCTGCATTTATTTTTACAAAATGCTGAATAATTTATTTTGCTTCGGTAAAGAATAGTTATTGCAAAAGAGTTTTCTTTTGAATTATTATTTATTTATCGGAGGTCTTTATTATGGACAAAAGAACTGACAAAAAAAGCGAGATCGAAAAGGCAAACAAAAACAGCAAGGTAAACAAAACCGTAAACAGCAAGAATATCCCTAATTCGGAATTCAGCAATGTGGAATTTGCCGGCGACTTTGATATGGACGATGACGATAAGAACTCAACGACAAGAAAAAACAGCAGAAGATGCGACTAAGCGAAAATATAGGGCAAGATAAGAAACTGTAAAATAATAAGCATGATAAAGGGTACTGCGGTATTTTTGCGGTACCTTTTATTGTTATACATAATTTGCAATAAAAAAATTTTCACAAATATTGATTTATTTTAAAAATATACTTGCATATTTTGTTTAAATATGTTATATTACAAAATTAGGGTACTGTTTTTTATAAGGAAATATTATTTTGTAAATAAGTGTTTTTTTATAAGAAAAATTACCGTTACAGTGTATGAGAAAAGTGCATAAGATAAACAAGGAGTGATACGATGATTTATGCCGCAATACTGGGACATGGTACGGTCGGTTCGGGCGTTTTTGACATATTCTGCGATAACGGCAGCGTGATAGACAAGAATGTCGGCGAAGAGATGAGAGTAAAATATGTGCTTGACCTGAGAGATTTCGAGGGAGAAAAGGTACAGGAATTTATTACTCATGATTTTGAGGAGATATTAAATGATGATGAGGTAAAAGTAGTGGCGGAAGTTATGGGAGGATTGAAGCCTGCTTATGATTTCGTGAAAAAACTGCTTGAAAAGGGCAAGGCTGTTGTCACATCAAATAAGGAACTTGTTGCTGCTCACGGCGATGAGCTGATAAGGACAGCTCGTGAAAACAATACGAATTTTTTATTTGAGGCAAGTGTCGGAGGAGGAATACCGATAATCAGACCACTTCACAATGCCCTTACTGCCGATAATATCCTCGAAATAAAGGGTATTCTCAACGGTACTACAAATTATATGCTTACTAAGATGACGCAAGAGGGTCTTGAATATGATGATATACTGAAAGAGGCTCAGGAAAAGGGATATGCGGAGAGAAATCCTGCGGCCGATGTAGAGGGGTTTGATGCGTGCAGAAAGATAGCTATACTTGCATCTATCATGACGGGGAAAAAGGTCGATTATTCCGATATACACACAGAGGGTATCACGAATATATCAAAGACTGATATTGACTATATAAAGAAGATGGGCAAGGCAATAAAGCTGATAGGAAGAGCCAAAAAGACCGAAAACGGTGTAGAGGCATGGGTCGCTCCGATGATACTGGATAACGAAGATCCGCTTTCGGGTGTGAATGATGTATTTAATGCAATACTGGTAAAAGGTGACATGGTCGATGATGTGATGTTCTACGGCAAGGGAGCGGGCAAGCTGCCGACTGCAAGTGCCGTAACGGCTGATATGGTAGAGGCTGCGAAAAATATTGGGAAGAACATCGGCGGCGGCTGGAGCAGTGAGGGAGTAAAAGTGGAAGATATTGATAACATAGATATGAGCAAATTCATAAGATGTGAATATACGGACAGAGAAAAAGCCGAAAAACTCGTAAGAAGCATATTCAAGAATATCGATATGACAGATATAGGAAAAGAAAATGAATTTGCTTTCGTAACGCCTAAAGAAAAAGAGGCGGAAATAAACAATAAGATAAATATTCTTATAAATGATGAAAGTGTAAGTGCTATTTCAAATACAATAAGATTTGAGAGATAATTGATCTAAAAGGGAGGCTAACATTTTGTTGATAGTAAAGAAATTCGGCGGCAGCTCGGTCGCTAATGCCGAAAGGGTTAAAAATGTTGCAAACAGGATAGTTGAGTCCTACAAAGAGGGAAATGATGTAGTAGTCGTTCTCTCGGCTCAGGGTGATACTACAGACGACCTGATAGCAAAGGCTGAGGAGATAAATCCGAATCCGTCAAAGAGAGAGATGGATATGTTGCTTGCTACGGGTGAACAGCAGTCGGTGGCTCTTATGGCTATGGCTATACACGCTCTTGGTGTGCCGGCAATATCGCTCAATGCAAGTCAGTGCAAGATAGCATCAAGCTCAAACTACGGAAATGCAAGGATAAAGAATATAAATTCAGAAAGAATATTCAATGAGCTTGACAGAAAAAATATCGTGATAATAACGGGATTTCAGGGAATAAACAAGTTCGGCGATGTGACTACGCTCGGAAGAGGTGGTTCCGATACATCAGCAGTTGCTCTTGCAGCAAAATTAAATGCCGATCTTTGTGAGATATATACGGATGTAGACGGTGTATATACCTGCGATCCGAGAATAGTTAAGAAAGCAAGAAAATTAAAAGAGATAAGCTACGATGAAATGCTTGAGCTTGCATCGCTCGGTGCAAAGGTGCTGCATAATCGTTCGGTCGAATTGGCTAAAAAATATAATGTTAATCTTGTTGTGCGTTCAAGTCTTACAAATGCTGAAGGTACTATCGTTAAGGAGGGTTCCGCTGTGGAAAGAATGTTGGTAAATGGAGTTGCTGTTGATAAGGATGTGTCGAGGATAGCTATAATCGGTGTAAAGAATGAACCGGGTATCGCTTTCAAGCTTTTCTCAATGCTTGCTAAGGCAAAAATAAGCGTTGATATTATATTACAGTCTATAGGACGAGATGACAAGAAGGATATTTCTTTCACGGTAGCATCTACGGATCTTAACGATGCATTAAAGGTAATGGAGAACAATAAGGACAGATTCGCTTATGAGAAGATAGACCATGACGACAATGTGGCAAAGGTTTCCATAGTAGGTTCGGGTATGGCTACAAATGCGGGTGTTGCGGCTACGATGTTTGAGGCTCTCTACAATGAGAACATCAATATAAGAATGATCTCTACTTCGGAAATAAAGATATCTGTGCTTGTGGATAAAAATGATGCTGACAGAGCGGCTAATGCTATACATGATAAATTTATGCTTGAGAGCGAAGTAAGATAAAAAATGATATATGTTATCCTGACGGAAAAGTTTGTTCTGATCTGAAAGGTGCAAAAGGTTTGTTATTATGCACATCTGATGATACGGAATGAGAAAAAATATCATCGGATGTGCTTTTTTATACTATATACTATAATAAAGAGGTGTTAAATTATGATCGAAAAGGCAATAGTAAAGATAGTGGATAAGCAGGATCTGACTTATGACGAGGCTTATGAGGTGATAAGCGAGATAATGGCAGGGAAAACAAGTGCAACTCAAAATGCGGCTTTTCTTGCGGCATTATCGACAAAATCCACAAAGGCGGAAACAATAGACGAGATCTCCGGCTGTGCGGCAGCTATGAGAGATGCGGCAACGAAATTTGAAAATGACGATGATCTGCTTGAAATAGTGGGAACGGGCGGAGATAATGCTCACAGTTTCAATATTTCCACTACTTCTGCTATGGTGATAGCATCGGCGGGAATAAAGGTAGCCAAACACGGAAACCGTGCGGCTTCTTCGCTCTGCGGTACAGCGGACTGTCTGGAGGCACTTGGAGTGAATATAGATCAGGACGTTGATAAGTGCCGTGAACTGCTTGATGAGGTGGGATTCTGCTTCTTCTTTGCTCAGAAATATCATACATCGATGAAATATGTAGGCCCGATAAGAAAAGAACTCGGTATAAGAACGGTGTTCAATATACTCGGACCGCTTACGAATCCGTCAAGCCCTAAGAGATTTTTGCTCGGAGTATATGACAGAGTGCTTGTAGAACCGCTTGCACAAGTCCTTATAAATCTTGGGGTGAAAAGGGGAATGGTAGTTTTCGGAGTGGATAAGCTTGACGAAATATCTGTCTATTGCCCTACGGATATATGTGAATTCAAAGACGGCTGGTTTAAATCATATACGATAACACCTCAGCAATTTGGTTTAAAGGGCGGAACGAAAGAGGATATACTCGGTTCGACACCCGAAGAGAATGCAAAGATAACAAGGTCGATACTCAAAGGTGAGGAAAGAGGCGCAAAGAGAGATGCTGTTCTTTTAAATGCGGGAGCGGCAATATATATAGGAGAAAAGGCGGAAAGCATGGAAGAGGGTATAAAACTTGCGGCGGAGCTTATAGATTCGGGTAAGGCGTATGAGACACTTGAAAAACTGGTGGAAATATCGAACAAATAAAAATCGGATATTTTCGGAAAGGAAATAAAAGTATGAAACGCTATTTACTGAGAGGTACAGCTGTAATACTTGCGGTGTTCTCAATTACAATGCTCGGAGGCTGCACGGACAAACAAATGTCGGAATCCGGAGAAAGGGCAGAAATTTCAGAGGAGAACGGACTCTATTTTATGCAGCAGGAAAGGCGGAGATCACCTGAATGGGTGACTAAACTCAATGCCGCAAAGGACTCGGAACAAATGATAGTTATTGCGGGAGTTGATAAGACGACTGCATATATCACTATGCACGAGAAAGATGACAGCGGTCAATGGGAACAGCTCATTGCAACTCCCGGATTTATCGGGCTTGATGGTCTGGGAGATGCCAATATAAATGATTGCTATACGCCGATCGGGACTTTTACAGTCGATAAGGCTTTCGGTCTGGCAGATGATCCCGGCTGTCAGATGGAATATACTAAGGTCGATGACACATACTACTGGTCGGGTGATCCGAAAAATCACTTCAATGAACTGGTATCAACGAAAGATGTACCGGAACTTGATACGGAAAACAGCGAACATATAGCCGATTTTGACTATGCTTACAGGTATGTTCTGAATATGGGGTATAACTCAGAGTGTGTGGAAGAAAAGGGATTTGCGTTTTTCTTCCACAGCTTCAGGGTGAACAGACCTTATACGGGCGGCTGTGTTGCCGTTCCCGAGGGGGTAATGAAATTCGTTATGCAGCATATCAAGCCGGGATGTAGATTCACTATAGATTCTCTTGAAAATTTTGGAGGAGATCTCGATGCTTAACGGCTTAAAGGGATGATCTTACGATCGTGCTTTTATACAAATCAAATGGAGGAATGAAAAATGAAATTATCAGGAAAAATATTGTCGGTCGGTGCGGCTGTACTTATGGCTCTTTCTTTAGGCGGCTGCGGTGCGCAGGAAGATGTTATGGCTCCCGTACAGCTGGAGATACACGATTCTGCTGCCGATATCGAAGAGATCGGTGAGGGTAAGGCAAGGCTTGAAATGGAGGGGATCATAACAAACAAATCGGAACTTAAAACGGTTGATTATACCTCTCTGCCGTATCTAAAAATGGACGATAAGGAAGTAACCACGACTTATGAGCCTGTAGACAGCGAAGATACGGACAAGGTCGCTCCCGGAAAATCGGTCGTATACAGTGTGACATATGACTTTGACACGACTGCCGAGCATGAGTGGAAATTCGGCTCAAGGGAGGATACGGTGGTCAGCGGTCTTGATGAGTATGTCTGCATAAAAAGGGCTATGCGTGCCTTTGAGGGCAAAGGACAGGTCACTGATGAAGAGATAGAAAAAATGGAAGAAGAACAGCAAAAGAAATTTGAAGAATTTGAAAAAAGTCAGAAAGAAAAGAATAACTGATAAAATCACGTAAAACAGTAAATAAAATTAAATTAAATGGAGGGTTTGATCATGAAAATTGCGGTCATAAGTGCTATACTTGAAAATCCAAAACAGACACAGGGCGGTTTTAATGAGATCGTTGCGGGATTCAGAGGTATCGTCAAGGGGAGAATGGGAATACCTTTTGAAAAAGAGGGAATAGCTGTCGTTTCGATAACAGTTACGGCAGATATGGACGAGATAAACAACTTTACGGGTAAACTCGGAAAACTTGACGGGGTAACGGTAAAGGCAACAGTAAGCAAAAATGAATATGAATTATGATATGAGGCGACAACATGGAAAAAAATATAAAATCGGAAGAAAAATTTTTCATAGATGATGAATATATAACAAGATTGCTTGAAGAGGCGAAAGGCACAAGCGATGAGGAGATAGAGAGGATACTCGATAAGGCGGACAGATTTGAGGGACTTAGCCACAGGGAAGTTGCTGCCCTTATAATGTGCGATAATAATGAACACTTACAGAGAGTATTTGAGATAGCGGGAAAAATAAAGGAACATATATACGGACAGAGGATAGTTATGTTCGCTCCGCTTTATCTGAGCGATCATTGCGTGAATAAGTGTGATTACTGCGGATTCAGATGCGACAATAAATTTACAAGACACAAGCTTACTCAGGAAGAAGTAAAAAGAGAAGTGGAGATACTTGAAAAAATGGGTCATAAGAGGCTCGCACTTGAAGCCGGAGAAGACCCTGTAAATTGTCCGATAGATTATATACTCGAATGTATCAAGACGATATATTCGATGAAAGCCGATAACGGTGAAATAAGAAGAGTGAATGTAAATATTGCGGCAACTACGGTTGAAAATTTTAAGAAACTGAAAGAGGTCGGAATAGGTACTTATATACTTTTTCAGGAAACTTATCATAAGGAAACGTATGAGAGAGTGCATATTGCGGGTCCTAAGAAAAATTACGAATATCATACGACTGCTTTTGACAGAGCAATGGAGGCAGGTATCGACGATGTGGGCGGCGGCGTGCTTTTCGGTCTGTATGATTACAGATATGAGATAATGGGTCTTATGCTGCATAACGAACACCTTGAAGAAAAATTCGGTGTCGGTTTCCATACCATATCTGTGCCGAGATTATGCAAGGCAGAAGGAAACGATATGGACAAGTTCAAATATATCGTAAGCGATGAGCAGTTTAAGAAACTGGTTGCGATAATAAGACTTGCGGTACCGTTTACGGGTATGATAATATCCACAAGAGAAAGCAAGGAAATGAGAAAAGAGCTTATAAAACTCGGAATATCGCAGATAAGCGGCGGTTCATCGGTCGAGGTAGGCGGATACAGCGCAAGGGAGAGCAGCGGAAACCAGTTCAAGATGGCAGATCACAGAAGTGCGCAGGAGATAATATACTGGCTGATGGACGAGGGGCTTGTGCCAAGTTTCTGTACGGCTTGCTACAGAAAGGGAAGAACCGGCGACAGGTTTATGAGTCTTGCAAAAAGCGGAAACATTAAAAACGTCTGTCTTCCGAATGCACTTATGACGCTGAAAGAATATTCTCTCGATTACGGTAATGAGAAATTCAAAGAAAAAGCGGAAAAACTGATAAGCGAAAAGATAGATTATATAGAAAATGAAAAAGTAAGAGAACTTGTAAAAAATAATCTTAAAGAACTTGAAAACGGAAAGAGAGATCTTTATATATGAGGTGAGCTGAATGAATAATGTGCCTCGCAGCAACAGAAAGCATATAACGATATTCGGAAAGACCAACTCGGGAAAGTCATCACTCTTTAATGCGATACTGGGTACAGATACCGCTATAATATCGGATAAAGAGGGAACGACTACCGACCCTGTTGTAAAATCAATGGAACTAATACCGTATGGTCCGATAGTGCTGACAGATACCGCCGGACTTTTTGACAAGACGGAACTGGGAGAAATGCGGGAAAAAAAGACCATAGAAATTATGGAGCGGACTGATTTTGCGATATATACCATAGATGTGAATGACTATGACGGACTTGAATATGAAAAACTGAAAAATCTGTTTGAAAAATACAAGATACCGTATATAGTTACGATAACTAAGAGTGACTTATTGGGAGAGGCTACGATAGAGGGATTTCTTAGATTATTTGACAATGCCTGTACGGTATCGGTAAATGACAGGAATTCTGTCGGGGATTTCAAGGAGATGCTTGCAAGACTTCTGAAAGAAAGCGAAAATGAGGACGAAAATCTGATAAGAGGTCTTGTGGAAGAGGGCGGTAATGTTCTGCTGGTGATACCTATTGACAGCGAAGCTCCTAAGGGCAGGCTTATCCTTCCGCAAGTACAGATGATAAGAGATTGTCTTGACTGCGGGATAAGGTGCTGCGTGACGACGGTAGAGGGAATAAAAAAATCTCTCGAAGAATACAAGAGGATAGATCTTGTGATAACGGATTCTCAGGTATTTAAGAAAGTCGATGAAATATTGCCGAAAGATATAAAGCTGACAAGTTTTTCTATTCTTATGGCAAGACAGAAAGGCGATATAAAAAGGCTGACAGAGGGAGTGAAAGCATTTGATGAACTTGATGACGGAGATACGATACTGATAGCGGAAAGCTGTACGCATACTAAAAATCATGAGGATATAGGTACGGTGAAAATTCCGAACGGACTTAAAAAAGTGACGGGAAAAGAGCTTAATTTTGAATTTTCAAACGGACATGATTATCCCGAAGATATTGAAAAATACAAAATGGTTATCCACTGCGGAGGCTGTATGATGACATCAAGGGAAATGAGAGCAAGGATAAGAAAAAATGAGGAAAAGAGCGTGCCGATAACGAATTACGGCATAACGCTTGCCTATATTTCGGGGATACTTGAAAGAAGTATTGAAATATTGCGATAGATCTTATTTCGTGAACGGAAAAATAATTTTTTTATGAGTGTAAAAAAATCAAGCGGCTCCGACGGTGGCAGCCGCTTGAAAAATAAGACGAAAAGTGTATTGAAGATAAGTAGGATATAATGACATTGGGTTTTATATGTAAAAAGGAAAATAAAAAAACCCAAAATGCCGTTCCCACTATTTTGACACCTATCCAAAGCCAGGTGGGTTTTCTCAGCTAATTTTCAGCCTTCCTCCGCCCAAAGGGAATTATGAAGAGGCCTGACATCGAATTGAGCAATTTGAAATCCCTTAAATATAATGTAGGTTCAAAATAACAGGTTCACGCACATCTCAGGCATTTTTAATATCGTAAAGGAATAAAGAATAAGGTGTAATTGTACTTTTTTATTATTCCCTGTTTTTATATTAATATTATATTACAAAATAAAAAAATAATCAAGAGGTATATGATGTATTTTTAATATTTTTTTTGAATTTTTGATATTAATGGGTTCATATAATGAATAAGCAGGTTTTTTTATATAAAAGAGAGGTCATTATTTATGAAAGGAAGTATCAAAAAAATCACAAAAAGTATTATTGCGGCGGCTGTTGTATTTATGCTCGGCGGCTGCGGTGAAAACAACGAAAAGTTCAAAGATGTGAATGATATGATATACGGACTTGAAAATTACAGTGCCAAAATGAGTATTACATATACTTCAAACAAGGGTGAGATAACTTATGAGGGTGAACAGGGGGCATCATCCGACGGAAGATACAGGATAATGACTGTAAAGCCGGAGGAGGTCGAAAGATGCGTCATAATAAATGACGGGAAAATGATATGGCAGTACAATCCTCGGGTAAGCTCGGGATTTTCCGTAAAGGCAAACGATAAAAAGGAAAGGTATGAACTTATTATTTTTTCATTTATCAAAAATTACAGAAACAGCGAAAATGTGAAAGAAGAAACACAGGAGGGTAAATATACCGTTCTTGAGGCTGATATAGAAGGGGGCGGAAAATATATAAACAGCGAAAAGCTATGGGTCGAAAACGAAAATTTTACACCTGTGAAGCTTATAATATATGATGATGAGGGCAAGGAGAGAATAAGGGAAGAATTTTCTGAATTTGAATTTGAACCCGTATTTGAAGAGGGATATTTTTTGCCCGAAAACAAAGAAGGAGAGGAAGAAGAAAATGCTTGATCACCAAAGAATAATGGCAGAGATAGATCTTGATAATATCGGTCACAATATGAGAGAGATCAAAAAACGTGTAGGAGATACAAAGGTACTGGCGGTAGTGAAAGCCGATGCTTACGGTCATGGGGCGGTGGAAACGGCGAAAGTATGTCTGTATAACGGTGCTGACTGGCTTGGCGTTGCGATGTGCGATGAAGGGGCAAAAATAAGGGAGAATAATATCCATGTGCCGATACTTATACTTGGGTATACACCGGAGGCACAGATAGAGGAAGTAATAAGATATGGGCTGACACAGGCTGTTTTTTCGTATGAAACGGCTGTAAAGATCTCGGAAGCCGCAAAAAAAATAAATATGACGGCTCTTGTGCATATAAAAATAGATACGGGAATGGGCAGGATAGGTTTTTTCGCAAATGATGAAAGTATAGAGGAAATAATGAAGATAAGCTGTCTGCCGAATATAAAAATAACGGGTATGTTTACACATTTTGCAACTGCCGATGAGAAGGATAAGACTTTTACAAGAGAACAGTATGAAAAGTTTATGTTCATGAAAAATGAGCTTGAAAAAAGGGGAATGAATGACATAATATGTCACTGTGCAAACAGCGGTGCTATTATTGATATGCCCGAATTAAATGTCGATATGGTGAGAGCGGGGATAATAATATACGGAATGTATCCATCGGAAGATGTCAGGAAAGATATACTTGAGCTGAAGCCTGCAATGTCGCTTAAAACACATATAAGCTATATAAAGGAAGTGGAAGAGGGAACGAGCATAGGATATGGAAGAACATTCTTTACAAAGAGAAAAAGCCGTATAGCTACGATACCTGTGGGATATGCCGACGGATATTCAAGGCTGATGTCAAATCGGGGAAGAGTTCTGATAAACGGAAAATATGCAGATGTTGTCGGGAATGTCTGCATGGATCAGATAATGGCGGATATTACCGATATAGATGGTGTGAATGTGAATGATGAAGTCGTACTGATGGGAAAAATGGGGGATAACGAAATAAGTGCGGAAGAACTTGCACAATTGCAGGGGACTATCAATTATGAGATAGTTTGCAATGTAGGGAAAAGAATTCCGAGAGTTTATATCAGAAACGGGGAAATATTGAGAATGATATCTAATTTATAAATTTTTTTGGGGTGAGTATAATATCGTGCATTGATGCCGATAATGATAGGAGAAAAGAATATCGTTATCGGAGGGTACATTAAATGAGCTTGATACATAAAATAAAATATGAAATATTATGCGGAAGTATTATATACAAAGAAATGAGGTGTCCGCTGATATGATCGTAAAGAGAGGGGATATATACTATGCCGATCTGAGCCCTGTGATCGGCTCGGAACAAGGCGGAATAAGACCTGTTCTTATAATACAGAATGATATAGGCAACAGATACAGTCCGACTGTTATATGTGCGGCTATAACTTCACAGATAAACAAGGCAAAGCTGCCTACACATATAGAGATAGAATGCGGAAAATATTCACTGATAAAGGATTCGGTGGTGCTGCTGGAACAGGTGAGAACGATAGATAAAAAAAGACTCAGGGAAAAGATAGGGCATCTCGATGAAGAACTGATGAAAACAGTCAATAAGGCTCTGCTTATAAGTCTGGGTCTACATACAAAGAGGAACTGATATACAAGTAATTTTGGTATAATTTCAAAACTTATTTTGACTAATTTTAAAAAATTATATAATTCCTATTGACAAAGTAGGTTATTGGTAGTATAATAATAACCATAGAAAACCTATCAAAAAAGTATGAATTATAAAGGAGAATGAAATTATGTCAAAAATAAGCGAAAGAAATTTAAAATTTGAAACATTACAGCTTCATGCAGGTCAGGAAAATTACGATCCGGTAACGGATTCAAGAGCGGTACCGATTTATCAGACCAGCTCTTATGTATTCAGAAATTCACAGCACGCAGCAGACAGATTTGGTTTAAGAGATGCCGGAAATATTTATGGCAGACTTACAAATCCGACACAGGGGGTATTTGAAGAGAGAATAGCAAGACTTGAGGGCGGTGTGGCTGCTCTTGCAGTGGCTTCCGGTGCCGCAGCCATTACATATACAATTCAGAATCTTGCTCATGCCGGAGATCATATCGTAGCGGCAAAGACGATATACGGTGGTACTTATAACCTGCTTGAACATACCCTGCCTGAATACGGTATCGAAACTACTTTTGTAGATCCTGATGAAAAGGATTCTTTCAAAAATGCCATAAAGGAAAATACAAAGGCTATATTTATAGAAACTATCGGAAATCCGAATGCAAGCCTTATAGATATAGATGAAGTTGCGAAGATCGCCCACGATAACAAGATACCGCTTGTTGTGGATTCTACATTTGCTACGCCTTATCTTTTAAGACCTATAGAGCATGGTGCGGATATAGTCGTTCATTCGGCTACAAAATTTATAGGTGGTCACGGAACTACTATCGGCGGTGTTATAGTTGACAGCGGTAACTTTGACTGGGAGGCATCGGGAAAATTCCCGTCACTTGTTGAGCCTAACCCAAGCTATCATGGTGTAAGCTTTACAAAGGCTTGCGGAAAAGCTGCATTTGTGACTAAGATAAGAGCGATATTATTAAGAGATACGGGTGCAACTCTTTCACCTATACACGCTTTTATTTTCTTACAGGGACTTGAAACACTATCACTCAGGGTAGAGCGTCATGTTGAGAATACTTTAAAGGTAGTCGAATATCTTTCAAAGCATCCGCTTGTTGAAAAAGTGAACCACCCATCGCTTACAGACAGTCCTTACAATGAATTATACAAGAAATATTTCCCTAACGGCGGCGCTTCCATATTTACGTTTGAAATAAAGGGAGATGAAGAGAAAACCAAGAAATTTATAGATAATCTTGAAGTATTCTCACTGCTTGCTAATGTTGCAGATGTTAAGTCACTCGTTATCCATCCTGCAAGTACTACTCATTCACAAATGAGTGAAGAAGAACTACTTGAATCGGGTATCAAGCCTAATACAGTGAGATTTTCAATAGGTACGGAACATATTGACGATATATTATTTGATATTGAACAAGCTTTCAAGGCTATAGAATAAAAAGGAGATGTTTTAAATGGCAATAAAGAGATCAATTACGGAACTTATAGGTGGTACACCTTTATTAGAGGCGGTAAATTACGAAAAAAACAGAGATTTAAAGGCTAAGATAGTATTAAAGCTTGAATATCTTAATCCTGCGGGAAGTGTTAAGGACAGGATCGCTTATGCGATGATAGAAGATGCCGAAAAGAGCGGAAAACTGAAACCGGGTGCGACTATAATAGAGCCTACAAGCGGTAATACGGGAATAGGTATCGCTGCTGTGGCGGCTGCAAAGGGGTATAAAACTATACTTACTATGCCCGAAACTATGAGTATAGAGAGAAGAAATCTTCTGAAAGCTTACGGAGCGGAAGTTGTGCTTACAGATGGTGCAAAGGGCATGAAAGGTGCTATCGAAAAGGCAGAGGAACTCAACAAAGAAATAGAGGGTTCAATAATACTTGCACAGTTTGACAATCCGGCGAATCCTGCAGCTCACAAGGCTACCACAGGTCCGGAGATATGGAATGATACAGAGGGAAAAGTTGATTTCTTTGTAGCCGGTATCGGTACAGGCGGTACGATAACAGGTGTAGGTGAATATCTGAAAGAGAAGAATCCCGATGTAAAGGTGATAGCGGTAGAGCCTGAAAGTTCACCCGTACTTTCAAAGGGAACCGCCGGAGCACATAAGATACAGGGTATCGGTGCGGGATTTGTGCCTAATACACTTAATATAAAGGTATATGATGAGATAATCACAGTCAAGAATGAAGATGCTTTCAAGACAGGCAAAGAGATAGCAAGAGAAGAGGGCGTACTTGTGGGTATATCTTCGGGGGCTGCGTTATGGGCTGCGGAGCAGATTGCAAAGCGCAAAGAAAATGAGGGAAAGACCATAGTTGTGCTTTTGCCTGATACGGGGGACAGATACCTTTCGACTCCTTTATTTACGGATTGACCGAGAATAGAAAAATTACAGACGGTATGAACGGAGAGGGCGGCTGATCAATTAATGATTAACCGCCTAATCTGTTTATTTATGTTATATTTAACATGGTGTGGTATTATTTCAAAACGATTATCAAATTTATATCCATTTTCTTTTAATATTTTTTTTGTCTTTTCGCTTATTTCAATATTTTCTTCCCATATATCTGACATAAATATGACTACGGGACAATTACACAGATAACGAAATTGTTCTTTGTATTCATCTTTTACACATATTTTATCACATTTACTGTATTCAACTGATATTTTATTTTTAAATTCATTTAAAAGTTTTGCTATTATAATTGGTGAAAGTTTATCTATATCTTCACAAGAGTTTATATTGAATTCCAAAGCAGGAAAATTTACCTGAATGCAATTATAGGATAAGGAAATATATGCTGTAAAATTATCACGAATTATTTTATCATCTTCGTCAAAGTTACCCGAAAATTTTGTGTTTTTTAATACTTCTTATGACTTCTGTGAATATTCCGCTAAAAGCTTAATTTCTTCAATGTCTTTTGCGGCAAAAAATTTGTCTTTAAATTCTTCATTGAAAATTATTTTTTTCATAATTAATCTTCCTTTCTTTAGTATAGATTATATTTTATTAAATTTTAAATGAGAAAAGCCTAAAACCATAGGTAATAGGCTTTTCTTAAATTATGAAAATGCTTATTAATTCCAGTTTATACCCGAACCGTTGATTGCAGAAACTTCGTTGAGAGTGAGTTCTGTATTTGTTGCAAGAGATGTCGTTATAATATCTTCCGAACGAAAAGTTATGATATTTATTTTGGGAATTTCATAAATTTTTTTCATTTTTATTTACCCTTTCTGTTATTTTATTTGAAATTAATGATTATTTACCCATTTATAGTTTACAGATGTAGGTGCTGATGTTTTATCTACTTTAACAGCATATATATAAGAATTTTCAGGGGCATTTATACTTGAACCGTCGGGGAATATGATTCTGCTGTATACGGTGTTTGTAGATGTGCCTGCTATGATGTTATCGGTGCTGTCTGCTATTGCAAGAGATTCATAGTTCATTTCATCTGCGGTTACAGTGTGTATGATATAGCTGTATGTAGAGTCAACTGCGTATTGATCGCCCTCAGGAGCATTAGCGGAAGTAATTGCTTTTGCAGAATTAGAGGTTTTATGAGGTTCTAATTTTATACCATAAAAAGTTGCCTTGCTGTCGCTTGTACATATATAGTAATTTGTTACAGTATTTATTCCGGTTACGCAAAATGTTTTTGAACCTGTTCCGCTATTTGCTTTTACAGTGACACTATCTAAGTAGCCTGAGTTACCAACTTTATTTGATACGCCTATATCTGTATCGTTAGAACCAAAAGAAGCGTAATATATTGTGATATCGGTATCTTCAGATAAACTGAAACTGAAATAACATTGAGATTTAGATGAGGATGTTTTTCCAGCCATATTGATTCCGCCTTTAAATGATTCACCCGCTATTGTAACACGGGTATCAGGTACGTTATATTTACAACCATCTTTGGGGTGATATGTAATCGTGTCAACAGTTAATGCAGAACTAATTTTTGTATCGTTTGTAGCTGTATCCGGAATTTTGAACATTGCTGTTTCAGCAAATGCAATAGCACTGCTGAAAATAGTAACAGCACTAATAATTGCTGTTGCTATTAAAGTTTTCAATAATGACTTTCTCATTTTTTTAATTTCCTCCTTGTTACGTTTGGTTTTTGTAATTTGCAAATTAATCAATTTTTCGGTAATTGATAAACCGATTATTTCTATCCCTCACTTTCTGTTTTAATTGAGTTCTAACTATACATCTTTCCTGCAGAGAAAGATATATAGCAGATGGTATATTTATGTGAACCGCCTAAAAGGCGGAAAACATACATCTTTATTATTGGTTATTTTTGATTTATTAAATTTTTCCCTAATATTTTAATTCTTTGAACATTTTGTCAAAAGTATTAGGGCTTGCACCTATTTCAGCTCTTGCAGTACGTTTGCTTATTTCACCGTTTTCAAGTTTCTTGAAAATTTCTATGTAATCATCAGGATTGTATTTTTTTCTTCTGCCAAAGACTACACCATTTTCCCTTGCGGCTTCTATGCCTTCTGCTTGTCGCTCTTTACGATATTTTCTTGTGGATACTTGTATAAGAGTAAGCATTTGGATAAGGACACCATAAAGATGTTCTTCTAAAAGAATTTTGCCCTCCGGGGTATTGTAATACGGCATAAATTGTTTTAAAATCTCGGATATCATGCGCCTTGTTTCATTTCGGCAAATATACATCATTTCATCATAATCAGAGCATTTGTTTAATAGTTCTTCCAAATCTTTATACATTTTATATATAGCTGTCCTTTCTATAATTGTTGGTAATGTATACTATAGCAGTGATATCTTTTTTTTATTATTTTTGATAAAACGACAAAATTATTTATTGACTTTTTGCTAAAAAATGCTATACTTATATTGGGAAATATGTTAAAGTTGCTTATCACTGTTATGTTATACTTTAACAGTGATATTGTTATAAAATATACATTGTATTCAAAATACCGAACAAGGTCTGTGTGTTTGTTCGGTTATTTTTATGTAAAAAGCAGTAGATAAACAGGAAGAATTTTAAGATTTCTGTAAGAAATTGTTAAATAAAATTAACTGTAAAAATTAAATATACGGTATTAGAATGTATATAAAAGAAATTTTTTGGAGGGTCATTATGGAAAAATATTTAAAGCTGACGGCGGCTGTGCTTTCAGCATTTATTATGCTTACAGGCTGCGGCGGTGACACCGATCCCGGCGGTATTCCGGAGGGGGAGCCGACACAGGAGGAGAAGGTAACACCTGTAAAAACGACGAAGATAGAGTTATCTTCCATATCGAATGAATATATGTACTCGGGAAGTATAGAACCGAGTGATGAGGTAAATGTAACGTGCAAATTAAGCGGAAAAGTATCGAAAGTCAATTTTGATGTGGGAGATACTGTGAATGAGGGAGATATTCTTTTCGTGATGGATACGGAGGATATAGAAAATGACATAAAAGCTGCACAGGCAGGAGTTAAATCGGCACAGACAGGCGTAGATACGGCTGAAAATAATCTGAAAATGGCAAACGGAGCATCTATGCAGTCACAGCTTGACAATGCGAAAAATGCTATAACAAATGCGGAAAATTCTCTCGAAAGAGCAAAAATATCTCTCGATAATGCACAAAAAAGCGTTGACAATGCACAGATAGCACTTGACAATTCAAAAATAAATCTCGATAAGGCACAAAAGACTTATGAGGATAATGTTACATTGTATGACGGCGGAGTAATAACGGAAGAGGAACTTATAAACTCAAAAAATGCTTATGATGAGGCAAAAAATTCTTATTCACAGGCAGAATTATCTTTACAGCAGGCAAAAAATCAATATTCCATAGAACAGAGCCAGTATGATTCGGCAAATGATTCACTCATGCACGCACAGAAAGATCATGAACTGCTTGCCAATGAAACTTCACAGGAAAATACCATAAAGGCGGAAGATAATCTCAAACAGTCAAAGGCTCAGCTTGAAAGCAGTAATGTTCAGCTGGAAAAAACGATGCAGAGCCTTAATGATGCTTACGTCAGAGCACCTATATCGGGAGTTGTTTCAAAACGTAATGTTACGGCGGGGACAAATCTTTCGCAGAGTGAAGCACCGTTTGTTATAATCAATACCGATTCGGTAGATGTAAAGGTGAATGTT
>JAFUUG010000187.1 GCA_017483905.1 Bacillota bacterium | reverse complement strand
GATTATTTTTCCTTTTACCATAAAGCCGACATCGTTATAAAGAGATGCCATGAGGATCTCTTCGAGGGTGATTATCTCTATATCCTCGGGGGATACGCTCTCGCCGTTATGGAGGGCGGAATATAACATGGCGGTATATTTTTTGTCACCGAATAAATTTCGGAATACAGTATCTTTTGCGGTAAATTTTGAAATATCTTGTTCCATGGCGGTATATCTCTCCGAATTTTTGACAGCAGATTTGCGGTATCTATATTTATACTTCTATTATACACTCAATAAAAAATAAAATCAATAAAATTTCAAAATGTTTGGCGGAAGTAACATAAATTGTGATATAGCATAGGATATAGATAGAACAGATTGAAAGCGTGATAGAAATGGGGGAGAGGATAAGACTGTCCGAGGCAAAAAAAGGCTGCAAATACAGGATAGTTCATATTATGCCCGAAATAAACAATTACGACAGGATAAGGGAAATGGGATTTGCCGAAGGGTCTGAGATAATACCGCTGTATCGGAGTATATCGGGAGAGCCGACTGCCTATTTTATATGGGATACGGTGATAGGACTTCGCCGGGAAGAAAGCGAGAAGATATTTATACTTCCGCAATACAGTCTTTCGGAGGAGGGGTCTTGATGGGACTTACTTCACAGGCTACGGGAAAAGCGGTGCTGAAAGAAAAGGATAAGAAAAACACGGGTACGGTCATATCTTTTATAGGAAATCCCAACACCGGAAAAAGCTCAATATTCAACAGGCTGACGGGACTTAATCAGCATACGGGAAACTGGGCGGGAAAGACTGTGACGACTGCAGATGGAAAATTCAGATACAAAGATAAGGAATTTACAGCGGTGGATCTGCCGGGAATGTATTCCGTAAACGGAAATTCTCCCGATGAAATGCAGGCGGTGGAATTTATGAAAAGTGAGGTATCATGCCTTACGGTGATCGTTGCCGATGCGACTGCACTTAAAAGAAATCTTGTGCTTGTGCATGAGGCGGCTGCGGTATGCAAAAAAACGGTATTATGTCTTAATCTTATGGATGAGGCTGAAAGAAAGGGTATCTGTATAGATGTTCCTCTTCTCAGTCATCTTCTGGATATGCCTGTTGCGGCGGTGAGTGCAAGAACAGGCGAGGGATTTGAAGAATTTAAAAAAATGATATATGATGAGTCGCAGAAAGAAAAAACGGAAAAAAAGGAAGTAATATGCGGAAATTGTGCAAAATGCCTTGACATAAACTGTATGATTGCAAAGAGTGACTATATATTCAGAAATACGGTCAAAATTAAGAATGATAACAAGGACAGCATTGACAGAAAAGTCGATAATGTGGTTCTGAGTGCAAGATTCGGTATTCCGATAATGATACTCGTACTGGGTGTGATATTCTGGATAACGATAGTAGGGGCAAATTATCCGTCGGAGATGCTTAGCGGTTTTTTTTCTTATGCAAAGGGAAAACTTATGTATGGTGCGGAAAGTATCGGTATGCCGTCTTTTTTCAGGGGAATCCTGATAGAGGGGATGTTTTCGACTCTCGGCTGGATAGTTTCTGTAATGCTGCCGCCGATGGCTATATTTTTTCCGCTGTATACGATACTTGAAGACTTGGGGGCTTTGCCGAGAATTGCGTTTAATCTTGACGGGATATTCAAAAAAGCAGGTTCACAGGGAAAACAGGTGCTTTCAATGTGCATGGGATTTGGCTGTAATGCAGCAGGGGTCATATCGTGCCGTATTATAGATTCACCGAGAGAAAGACTGATAGCGATACTTACAAACAACTTTGTTCCTTGTAACGGAAGATTTCCTGCTCTTATTGCGATAGCATCGGTATTTCTGATAGGAGATCACAGCGGTGCATCGTTTAAAGTGACGCTGGTGGTATTGGCGGCGGTGTTGTCATCGGTATTTATGACTCTTGCAATGTCGTGGCTGTTATCAAAAACCGCATTAAAGGGTATGCCGTCATCTTTTGCAATGGAGCTGCCGCCTTACAGAAAGCCGCAATTCGGGCGGATATTCGTATCGAGTATATTTGACAGAACGATATTCGTGCTTGGGCGGGCTGTGGCGGTGGCACTTCCTATGGGAGCGGTAATATGGCTTATGAGCAATATTTCCTATGACGGAAGAATGTTGATAGAATACATGGTTTCGTTTTTTGACCCTTTCGCACGGGGGATAGGTCTTGACGGATATATTCTTACGGCTTTCATACTTGCATTGCCTGCAAATGAGATAGTTATACCGCTGATAATTATGATGTATGCCGGAAATTCCACTTTGAGCGAGATAGGGGATATGTCGGTGATCGGACAGCTTTTTGCGGAGCATGGATGGAGTATGAAAACGGCTGTGTGTACGATGATATTTTTTCTGAATCATTATCCATGTTCAACTGCACTATTGACGATAAAAAAGGAAACAGGAAGCTTTAAATGGACGGCGGCAGCGTTTCTTTTGCCGCTGGCAGTCGGAATAATACTTTGTTTTATTGTAAATAGTATATGGAATATGGCAGGCTAATATTTCAGTTATATTACAAGGCGGCGGCATATATTGACAGGAACAACGTTTTTGGGTATAATTAAATCGGATAAATAAAAGATGATTTAACGGCACGGAACATCAAAAGATGTTAAAAAAT
>JAFUUG010000186.1 GCA_017483905.1 Bacillota bacterium | reverse complement strand
TTAAGATGCAAAACGAAAAAAATGATACAGCAAACATAGACAAAATAGATTGGAGACTGTTTACATCAAAAGTACAATCAGCCCTTTCTTTTTATGAAGATCAGAATTTTAACAATACATTCCAGACCATGTACTTCCTTGGCGAAAATAAAGACAAGTTTATGTTTGTCTCCAATGAGCCCGAAGGTGTTGCGCAGCGCAACAAAGCCAACCATATAGAAGCTCTTGCAGCGGCATCCGTGCTTGATTTTATGAAAGTTCCTTTAGACAGTTCATTTGAAATAAAAATGTATCGCGACAAAGAAGCTGATGCTCAGCTGTTTAATACAATAGATCCCGGCAGAAATATATACGATCTGCTTGTACGTTTCTTCGCATTTTCTGTAGTTCATACAAGATATATCAATCCTGCTGTTATAAGACATTGCGGCGGTGAATTTAAGATCTCCGAAGGTTGGATAACAGGATATTCAATATCGGCCGAGGACAGCAAAACATTTTTTGAATATTGTCTTAAATACAAAGAATGGATATATGAAATAATAGTCAATTCCAAGGAAAACGGAAAATTCGCCACTATTTTTTCTGCTGAGGAAAACACTGCCGGAGAAAGCTGTGCAGGCTGGCTGAAAGCCAATAATTACGGCGGAAGCAACAATTATAAAGAGCTGTATTACCCCAGCGAATTACCGTGTGAGGAGAAAAAGGGTATTTTCTCAAAACGTGCTACGGTCATTTACAATTTTTCTGTATTAAACTGTCTGGAAACGGTTGCCGACACGGAAATGATCAGATTGAAAACTGTTGAACAGATCATAAACGAATTGTCTGTTAAATCACCCGACAGAAAATCTGATGCTTCTGCAATGGTAATGCTTTTTCACGAAATATGCAATACTTGCATTAAAGAATTATAACAGGAGGTGTTTGCAATGCCTTTTAACGGATACTACCCACACAATGAAGAACCCAAAGTAACACTTAACCCAAATGATGCGACCAAAGCCATAATGTCTGCCGAGAATTCATCGGGCGTAATGGCTAATATTATAGAAGATTTACCGAGCAACGAGGGCGTTTTGAAGTTTGATTCGGCATTTAACAGAAGTGATGTTTCCATACCGTCACCATGGAGTCTTGTTCTCTCTATGGACGCAATGCTCTTTGGCAAAGATTTTGGCGAATTCAAAAAGATGGTCGAAAATGAATGGAAATCGCTTCTTGCCCTGATCGCACTGAAACCTCTTATGGGCACAGATCTTGAAATAAGGAAGATAGATTTGACCGATAACTCACTCAGACCGCAAGAAAAAACATTCTATAAAACATTACTTGGTTTAAAACCGGTCAATTATATTTTTGACAGTCCGGATTGTTGGAACAATATATACTATATTAAACTTAACGGCAAAATAATAGGTATATTATCCAATTCAACCCTTGTATGCTCGGCGTATGTTTCCGCAGACAAGGGACTGAAAACGTATCTTGAAGAAAAAGGCGGCGTCGGTCTTATATTATATGATGCAAACAAGGGAACATACTATCTGAATAATCCTGTCGGTTTTATAGCCGAAAACGAAATACGCTGCAGCTATATGGTAAATTGGATCGATGCCGTAAAGAACAGCCTTACATATCTTAACGAGGTCCACGACAAACAC
>JAFUUG010000185.1 GCA_017483905.1 Bacillota bacterium | reverse complement strand
TTCGGATGCTTTAGCTTTATACTGTCCCGTGCTGTCCCATGCAGGTTCTTGTATGGTAACTGCGCCGCTTTTTGCATCCAGCCTGTTCGTGACGACATCCTCGCTGTGGAAATAGGAGAAGATACCTGACAGAAGCACAACATAAACAATAAATAATGCCGCCGCAGCCGTAATCATCTGCCGCTTATTGCCATGAATTATTTTATTTATAACAGTGTTCATTTTCTGCTTAACAGCCTCCACAGGAATTCCTCCTTTCGCTTAGGATTGTTATATAATCAGCTTAACTATTATTTTCTGCATTATATTCCTTATCATTCATTTTATAGATCCTGCCCATGATAAACAGGATTAAAAGAGCAGTTGCAATTGTAACTTTGCCTGTTGCTGTCCGGAAGAAGATAAACGTTTCTCCTATATGAGGCAAAGCAAATACCGTTTTGCCTATATAATTTTCTTTTGTTACTGCATCAGGGTCTTCGGTATTATTCTCATCGCCCTTTGTTTTTATGCCTTCTGCTGTAATTCTGATCGCTCTGTGCGTGACAAGCATATTATCATCAACCCTGAACGATATAACATCTCCTGCCTTTATATCCTCATACTTGCTGTAAGTACTTACAAAACACACGCTCCCAACAGGAAGAAGCTCTCCCATTGAGCCGGATTTAACGTAATACAGGCGGATGCCGCAGAGATAGGTAATAAGCAGTAACACGCCGATTGTGATCACAGCCGTTGATAGTATCTCATATACTTTATTGAATATCTTTTTTGCCATAATATTGCTGCATGAGCAACTCCTTTTGTAATAAATATAACAAAAGCGCACCCAATTCCCCCATAAGAATCAAGTGCGGTTTCAGAGCAGAAACAAACTCTCTCTGCCCTTATTTTTTTCTCTGTTATATATAAAAATCTGTTATTATTCAAATAATAAGCAGAGCATCATGGGGGGATAGTCTCTGTTATTCTATTATACCAATTAATATACCTCTCGCATCAGTAAACTCATAGGTACAAGTTGACAAAAGCAAGAGATGCAGATCATCATTCTGCTTTAATTCATCAGCCGAATAATTCAATGTATATACCGCATCCGAGAAAATATAGTCAATATACGCTTCTTTTTCGGAATCACTGATAAACACTGCATGATAAGCAGGTGCGGTATTTGTTACATTCATATATGCGAAGAAATCAACATTATGCACTCCATCGTTCAGCGTGAGTGTACCTTCAGGATGCGACTGTAAATACGGCTTATCCTTAAACAGCGCAATATCGGCAAACATTCTCTGCCGTGTCATGTGATGTCCGTACACGATGGAATTGAATCCGCTGAAATCACTTTCACAGCGATAATCGAGAAACGGACACCCTAATTCATTATTGTAATGCCCGTCAAAGCCATTATGCAGGTAAAAATCATTATCCTGTGCCTGACAGATAGGGAAGTCGATGTGAGTACCTTCTATTGTTATCCAACCGACAACTGCATCATTTACTTCTTCCGCAGATTCCAGAGGATCGGTAGTTTCCTCATTTGATAAATTTTTTTCCTGTGCTTCGGGCTTTACCCGGTCAAAAATCTTTATCTGCTCATCATAGGTTTCGTCTATGATTTTTTCGGGAAGAACATCATCCTGATAATATCTGTAACCGCAGTAACCTCCGATACCGATCAGTAGAAGCAGAATTACAAATACAGCCTTATGCTTCATTCGACTTTTCCTTTTGCTGTTTCTTTTTTAAGAAAACGAGAAGAAGCATACCGCCCGTCATAATTGCAAGAACCGCAATAGCTGCCATCCCGAACTTGTTGTTTGCCAGAAACAATCCTGTTTTTGGCGGATCATATTCCTCGTCAACGGCAGCATAGAAAATCCACTTGAATTCTATTTCTCCCTGCACATATCCGGAATTCTGCGAACCAACAAGAACGTGTTCGCCGTTGATATCAACGAGTCTGTGTCCGTTATCCACTCCGACCAGTACATCCAGATCATTCCATATAACGGAGCATTGCAGCGTGTGGCTGTCACCGGGATTATATAAACCGCAGTCGTAAACTTCCTTTGTCAGATCAAAGTTCCCATCGCCGGTAACAGTTCCTTTATAAAACTCGTTGCCGTCCATACGGAAAGTACATTCGCAGCCTTTTTCAAGATCAATTTCGCCATTCTTGAAAAGCGGCTCAACATAAAAATAAATGTGATATGCTTTGTCGTCACGCAGATTCATGAGCTGAACGTCCTTGGTATAAGTCACGCCGTAGTCCATATTCTCTACGTGGAAGAAGTATTCGCCTGTGTCTGAACTCACGACGTTTCCCTCGGAGTCCATTGCAGTCAGCTTCTCCGGAAGTCCCTTTACCGCACCATCGGGCAAAGCAACCTCCGCAAAAGCTGTCATAGTATTGACAGGATTAAGAAGAAGGAGGCTGCTTACCAGAGAAGCAAGTAACTTCTTTGCCCTCATTTAACCAGCCTCCTTCCTTTTAGTTATTTAAGATTATATCGTGCAAATTATCAGGTTGTTGTTGCTGCCCATGTGATCGAACTGATCTCAGAATTATCATTGGTTGCTGTACCTGTTGCACCAGGATTCCAAGGCTGTGCCTTATTGCTATCAGCAGTTACACTTGTAGCACCCGGCATCAGCTCATTACCGGCTTCATCAGCAGTGATCTGAATAGAATCAAGCAGAACACTCAGATCGAAGTCAAATGCAAGATATGCAGTTTTTTGGGTTGCATCTGAAATCTTAACGCTGTCAACAATCTTGGATGTACTGTCGCCCTCTTCTACATCATTGTTGTAGTAGAAATATGTATGGGTTCCTGCTGTTTCTTTCACAGGAGTCCATTCTTCAGCGTCTGTTCCAACATTATCCAGAGCAACAACAATTTCGATCTTCTTATCAGCGTCAGTTTCGCCGTTCGAGAATGTTACAGTAGCCGGCTTTGCAGGAGTAGCAGTAGTATCAGCGGCTGCATATGTACCAACCATATTTTCAATTCTGGTGTATGATGCAGAGAATGCCTTTACACTTGTAGGAACAACAGACTTGATAGGTGTTGTTTTGTCTGTGTCTGACTCATAAGTTACAGTTAATGCAGTACCACCTGTTTCCTGCTTTCCTGTTGCGGTTGAATAAATTACACAGTCAGAATTAGACAGAGTAGATGGGAGATAATGCAGTGCGTAATAAGTCACATTCGTACCATCAACAACTGCATAATATCCTGTAAACTCATAGTCATGTCCGCCTGAGCTGGTTGTGATATCTCTGCGGAAAATAAACAGACCGGAAGATGTAGGAACGAATGTATCAGAGTCGATTGCAAGACCTACACCGCCAGCTCCTGAATTATACCATGTATCCTTAATATCTGTGCTTGCTAATGCTGTAGGAGTAGTCTGAGTTTTAGTGGGATTTCCTGTATCTGTAGACACGTATGTATAACCTGCATTTTCAGGAGTAAATTTAAAGTCGCCGCTTGCATAAGC
>JAFUUG010000184.1 GCA_017483905.1 Bacillota bacterium | reverse complement strand
TCCGGAACGAGCATTATAGCCTGTTCCCCTCTGTTTATGGTTTCTTCGATTATCCTTAAATATATCTCGGTTTTTCCGCTGCCTGTGACACCTCGCACAAGTATCGGCCTGCTGTCTTTTTTTCCGAGAGATGAGCTTATCTTTTCTATTGCGTTTTTTTGTTCATCGGTGGGGATAAAAGGTTTTGTTTTTTCGTATTTTTCGGTATCTATGACTTCCCGTCTGACTTCCTTTTCTCCTATTCTGACAATACCTTTTTTTTCAAGAGTCTTGATAGGAGATATGGTAATGCCAAGGGCGGTCTTTATTTCGTTTATCGTTGCTCTTTTGTTTTTTTTCAGATACAGTATGACCTGTGATTGCAGGGTTACTTTTTTCAGACATTCCTCGATCTCTTTTTCCGCATCGGTAAGATAAACATATTTTATTGTCTTATCTTTTGTTATTTTCGGCATTATACACTGTAATGATGCCGAAAGGGTGGTGTAATATTTTTTACTCATCCATTTTGCAAGAGTTATCATATCGGGGCTGAATATCGGGTATTTATCGGTTATTTCGATAATTGGTTTTATTTTGTTTTCATCTATCTTGATTTCATCCGAGAAACCTATGACATAGCCCTCTCTTGTTCTGTTGCCTTTACCGAAAGGAACTTTTACACGCATACCGATAGTAATATCTTTTTTTATTTCCTCGGGAAGAGCATAACTGAATGAACGATCTACATTTTTATTATTTATATCTATGATTATATCAGCGTATTTCTCTTTCATATTATTTTACATCTGTTTTCCGTATTCGGAGTTATCGTATCAAAAAAGGCTGCCGAAGCAAATTTTCAGCAGCTTTGACTTGCCGTATTATTCTTCTTCGTCCTCCGGTACATCTTCTTCATCTTCTGTTACATCATCAATGAGATCATCTATGTCGTCTTCTTCGATATATTCATCATCAATGCTGTCATCTTCATTGTCTTCCTCGCTGTCTTCGTCAAAATCATCATCCGATATTTCGTCATTTTCGTTATTATCGGGATTCTGTGAAAGAAAATCATTGTCAATATTACCCGAGTGGGCTGCAAGTTCTTTTTCCATTTCCTCTTTAAGCTCTTTTTGTCTGTATATTTCAAGAACAGTACCTTCACCCTCGGGAACGACCTGTATCTTGCCCTCGGCGATCTCTTCAACAGCAGTTGAAAGAGGTTTGCCCTTTTTCTCTTCTACCATAGGGGAATCACCGTCAATGAGCTGTCTTGCTCTCTTGGCTGCGGCGATAACTATTGTATAGCGGCTTGTTACTTCGTCGTTCTTTTCTGTGTTTTTGTTAAGTACGTCCATTAATTCTGCATAAGATGGTTTTAACATTTATTATTCAGCTCCCTTAAAAAAATCGTAATCATTTCTTGATGCCCTCATTTTTTCGGCATTCGTGATAAGTTTTATATCATCGGCGGCTTTATCAACTACCTCGTTTATAACTATATAATCATATTTATCTGTAAGTTCAAATTCTTCTCTTGCTCTTGCAAGCCTTGCCCTGATCTTTTCTTCCGTTTCGGTTCCTCTGTTTCTGAGCCTTTTTTCAAGCTCGTCTATATTCGGAGGGGCAAGGAAGATAAGAAGTGCATTGTTGAATTTTTCTTTTACCTGCAATGCACCTTGTACT
>JAFUUG010000183.1 GCA_017483905.1 Bacillota bacterium | reverse complement strand
TTTTATCATTAAATTTTTCAGGTATCCCATTTGGAAAGAACCTTCGTGAGAGAGCGCATCGTGCCAGTCATCTTTTGCTCCGTAAGTAACACCATTTGTTTTTCCGGTGTAAAACTGCATGACGCTGTTATCTCCGTAAGTATGCCCTGCCGCCCCTGCAAATACAGACCAATAGGCATAACGACGGACATCACAAGCCTGCCAGTATGGCTGTGTCGGATCATGAAGCCCCTGCAATATCTGTTCATAAGACGGCTCACCGTCAAGCGTAGGTTTTGGACTCAGCTTATGATCTTTCAGAACATACCTCCAGTTATCTTCACCGAAAAATTCAGCGGTATCGTCCCAGGCGTTAAGTTTTGCCTGATCATAACGCCTGTGACCTGACTGGAACATATTAAAATCAAGCCATTTTGCATCTTTGAACCATTGTGTTGATGAACAGCGACCGAAAGGGTGAAATCCTATAAGGCGACTGCTGTCATTTTTCTTGAATGTATCTCCGAGGATATTGTAAATATTTTCATATCCGGCAGCTTTTATATCTCCGCCGAGTATCCATATTATATTTTTTCTCTCCCTGTATCTGTCTATCAGATAAAGTGCATATTCATCGGCATTTTCTTCGCTTAAAATATTGTTTTTAACAATACTTCCCCATGACGGGAGAAGTGCCATATAAAGACCGAGTTCTTCTGCATACTCTATTATTTCATCGCAGTAAGCCCAATATTCTTTACTCTTTATATCATATCGGCAGACAGGCATTTTGTTCAGATCTTCCATACCTTCCGCCGCATACATAAGACAGGCTTGTATCACTGTAAAGCCTTTTTCACTGCGGTCAAGGAGATATTTTTTTGCATCCATTAAATTTGTATTTGCAAATATCAGCCATGCTGTATCTCCAAGCCAGAAAAAAGGCGTGTTACCGTTGAAGAAATATCTTCCCTTTATATTAAGCAGTCCATTTTCCCATGGTTTTGTTATTTTTTCAATTTTCTTCGTATTCATCGTTAAGCACTTCCTTTAATGTACGAACCATTGCATTTATATCTATAGGCTTTGCGATATGTCCGTTCATACCATGATTGAGAGCCTTTTTAATATCTTCATTGAAAGCATTTGCAGTCATTGCGATTATGGGTATTGATGCAAGGTCTTTGTTGCCGAGACTTCTTATATTTTTTGTTGCTTCATATCCGTTCATTACAGGCATCTGTATATCCATGAGAACCGCATCATAGTAAAACGGAAGGGAGGAAGCCACCATATCGACAGCTTCCTGCCCGTTTGTAGCGGTTTCCACCTTGAATCCGAAATTTCCGAGAAGTGTCTGTGCAATATCACGGTTTATTTCTATGTCTTCCACAAGAAGAAGCCTTTTTCCGCCAAAATTATGAGGTCCTTTTGAATCATTATCTTTCCGCTTTATTTTTTCGGTTTCCTGTGGCTCACAATGCTTGAAGTTTACAGATACCGTAAATTCCGTTCCTTTTCCCCTTTCAGTCTCAAATGAGATCTTCCCCCCCATTATCTCGAGAATATTTTTTGTTATTGCCATTCCAAGACCTGTTCCCTGTATACCGCTTACAGTAGAAGAACGCTCTCTTTCAAATGTCTCAAATATTTTTTGTGCAAATTCCTGTGTCATACCGATGCCATCGTCTTTCACAGTAAGGATATATGAGGCATATTCCTGTGAACCTATATTTTTTTGTTTCAATATCACGGAAATATTTCCGCCCTTAGGAGTAAATTTATACGCATTACTTATGAGATTTAATAAAACTCTGTCAAAAAGTTTTTTGTCACATATAGCATATCTGTTGGAAATATCGGTATAATCGACGATATAATTTATTCCCTTTTCCTTCATCTGGGCGATAAAAATATCCTTGATGTCGCTCATCACAGATGTAAGGTCTGTACATTCCTCATTAAGAACAAGTTTTCCGCTCTCTATACGGCTCATTTCAAGTATATCATTTATAAGAGAAAGAAGATGAGTACTTGAAATATCTATCTTTGAAAGATAGTTTTTTATCTTTTCCGTATCATTTTCATCTTTTGCAAGGTTTATATATCCTATTATCGCATTCATAGGTGTACGCAAATCGTGTGACATATTGGATAAAAATATGCTTTTTGCACGACTGTTTCTTTCTGCTATATCTTTTTGTTCTTCTATCAGTTTTTCACGCTTTCGTGTTGCATCGAAAATACTGAAAATAAATGCAAAACTAAGCATTATCAATCCCATCTGAAAGAAATTGTTCTTTAAGAGAGACACGCGTATTATATCCATTTGTTCTTCAAGATACGCTTCTTCCCGAGGGTAAACGTCATTTGTCCTCTTCACTCCCTGATTTTTTAATTCCTGAACATATCTTTCATTAAGATTCTGTATCACAGCTTCGGTCTTTGTGTGTGTCACCTGTCTCATCCACATAAGAGAAGCAAAAAATATAAGGAAGAGAAGTGCGAGCCATACGACCGTTGAATGACCGAATTTACCCGGTGTATCATTCCTGAATGTAAGTCTGAAATACAGAATACCAAGAATACTCCAAAATGTAAGAAGAAGATACGACTCGGCAGATATTGAATTTATGGATATAAGATTCAAAATCAGCATTATAAAAACGAATATAACCGAAACCACTGTGCCAACTATTCCGGTTATCTTTATTTTCGTATGACCCGTTCTTTTTGCACTTTTGTATGCTGCTGCAGATATATAACCATATGTAATTATAGCCCCTATCGTAGTTGCATCCATAAGCCAGTTCATTGCTGATTTTCCGAGAAACGGTATAGCTGCAGATACCAGCATAATACACAGTATCGCTTTTTTAGGTGAAGAATTTTTATCCAGTTCGGACAATTTCGGTGATATTATACCGTTTTTTGCCATTTCATATACAAGTCGGCTCAGGGCAATATACATTCCTATTATACCGGTAAAGACCGCCGAAAAAAATGCCATCGAAAGTATGACTATACCTACATTTCCTCCAACTGTATTAAGCAGATCGAGAATGGAATGGTTTTCTATATTCGCAACAAATTCCGAATTGTCTATATAATCCGAAATAGTATAACCGGCACGGAGAGCTGTTATCATTGTAAGGAATATATACGATAACGCACCAACAACGATTGCTGAAAGCATTATACAAAATGCTTTCTTTACCGGAAACTTGAATTCTTCCGCAGAGTTTGACAATGATTCAAATCCGACAAATGCCCATGGGGTAAGTATCACAATATTTAAAATACTTCTGAAAGTACCATCGGTTGAAGAAAGACCAGCTATGATCATATTTCTACCGATAACGGTATTTTCGGCAAAAACAAAACATATCAGTATTCCGAAAACAAGCATCAATGCAAAAATAAGCTGAAATACAGATGCGATCCTCTTTTTATAAATACAGAGAGATCCTACAGCGACCAATACCGCAAGCTGTATAAGAGCTTCCGCAAGGTATATATCATAGCCCGCAATAGTATAAAGATATCCCTGTTTAAAAAGATCTCCGAAAATACCTCTTCCCACCAGCGAAAGCGCAGTAAGATTAGCCCAGAGAACAGCTGCATAAGCTAAAAGCGTAAACCATGCACTGAGAAAAGCATGATCGTTTCCGAATACTTTTTTTACATAAGTAAATGTTCCGCCCGCATTCGGATAAAGTCTCAGCATATAAGCATAATTTACAGCTATTATAAACATTATCACAGCACCGATGATTATTCCGACAGTTGTTTCGGCAGGCCCCGCAACTTTAAGAAATGAAGATGAGGGCATAACAAATGCACCCCAGCCGACGATACAGCCAAAGGATAAAGCCCACGCAGCCGTCAGTGATAAATATTTTGTAAGTTGTGGCTGATTTTTATTATTCAAGATACTCGACCTTTCGTTGTAAAAATTGAGTAAATAAATATTTTTTAGATAACATCTTTACTAATTTTAACACCTAATATTTTTTTTGTAAAGAAAATTTTACAGTAAAAGCTTATTTGATTTCAAACACACATAAATTTTTGTAGACTTTTAAATATGCTTGTGATAAAATTATCTTATATAATCACACATGAAAAAGGAGCTTTACAAAATGGAATTTAAAAAATATTTTTTTAAAGGTCTTACCGCTTTCGGAGTTATAGCCGCAAGCATTTCATTTTTCTTCATATTGTATAAGTGGGACGAAGTATTTGAGAGTCTTGAAAAACTGGCTCAGATACTTGCACCTATAACTATCGGACTTGTAATTGCATATCTTCTGAATCCGATAATGATGTTTTTTGAAAATAAAATTTTCTTAAAATATCTTCCCATGATCAAAATCAAAAAACTTACAGATACCAAAATAAAAGAGTTATCAAGATATTTTTCGATCTCTTGTGCCCTTATAATTGCAGGAGTTACTATATATCTGTTAAGCTATGTGATAATCCCCGAAATAATTACGAGCATCAAGACATTTATAGCCAATCTTCCTGCATATGGCTCAAATATAATTAAATTTATCAATGATTTTTTTGAAAAAAATCCAAGTATCTCAGAACTTCTTGAAAATAATTTTCACATGGACAGACAGGCAATAATCAGAAAGCTCATCAGCATGACAGAAGAATGGGCAAAAAACAGTGTTCTCTCAAAAGCAGGCGTAATGGCTCAGCATTTTGCCACAGGCTTTGTCGGGGTCTATAACAGTATTAAAAATTTCATTATAGGTATTATCGTTTCCGTATATGTTCTTTTTAATAAGGAAATATTCACAGGACAGACGAAAAAACTTGTATATACTCTTTTTCCCGAAAAAAAAGCAAACATACTTATAAAGACCGCAAGAAAAAGCAATACCATATTCAGTGGCTTTGTATTCGGAAAAATACTTGATTCAACAATAATAGGAATAATATCTTTCATTACCCTTTTTATAATGGATATGCCTTATTATGTGCTTGTCAGCGTAATAATCGGTGTTACCAATATCATACCTTTTTTCGGTCCGTTTATCGGAGCAATACCATGTTCGATACTTATTCTTATTGTCGATCCGCTCAAAGGTCTTTATTTCATAATATTTATACTGATACTTCAGCAGATCGACGGAAATATCATAGGCCCTAAGATCCTCGGAGATTCAACAGGTCTATCAGCTTTCTGGGTACTTTTCTCTATACTCACTTTCGGCGGTTTACTCGGTTTTTTGGGAATGGTGATAGGTGTACCTGTATTTGCCGTTATATACTATATTGTAAAAGAAATATCAACGTACCTTCTCACAAAAAAGGACTTGCCTACTGTTTCCGAAGAATACAGAGATATTGAAAAAATAGAGCATATAAATGACGAAAAAGTTATTACTTACATAAGTAAAAATTGATTTACATATCAAGGAGCATAGCAATTGGATAAAAATATATATGGACAGAAATTATCGGAAGTCCAGAACGAAATAAACAAGATCATTAAAGGAAAAAGCAACGTCGTACAAAAAGTCCTCGCAGCCGTAATAAGCGGAGGACATATCCTCATGGAAGATATTCCCGGTGTCGGTAAGACCACCCTTGCAACAACATTTGCAAGGGCATTATCTCTTAAATACAAGAGAGTTCAGTTTACCCCCGATGTTCTCCCCAGCGATATTCTCGGCTTTTCAATGTACGATAATAAAAGCGGAGATTTTCAATTCAGAGAAGGCTCGGTATTCTGTAATCTTTTCCTTGCCGATGAGATAAACAGAACTTCCCCGAAAACACAATCGGCACTTCTTGAAGTAATGGAGGAAAACTCCGCAACAGTCGAAGGTGTCACAAGACAGCTTCCAAAGCCCTTTATAGTAATAGCAACTGAAAATCCCGTCGGCTCATCGGGAACGCAGATGCTTCCCGAATCACAGCTTGACCGATTTATGGTATGCCTTTCAATGGGGTATCCTATGCACGAAGATGCCGTTTTGATCCTGAAAGGCGAAGCAGCACGCTCCACAATGCAGATAAATCCCGTATTATCGGCAGAAGAATTGTGTGAGATAAGAAGTTATACCGATTCTGTTTTTGTTCACGAAACTATCTACGACTACATAGTAAGCCTTGTCGAAGAAACACGGAGAAATCCCCTCTTTGATATGGGCGGAAGTCCCCGTGCAATGATCGCACTTTTGAGAATATCAAGAGCAATGGCTGTACTTAACAGTCGTGAATTTGTCATTCCGCAGGACGTACAATCGGTCATATATGACGTTCTCAACCATCGTGTAAAGATAAGTGCAAGAGCAAGAGCAGAGGGCATGACATCATCTCTTGCCATACAGCGTCTTGTGGAGACGGTAAAAGCACCGAGAATGTAGTCAGCTTTTTGAAAGGAATGCAATTATGAAAAATAAATTTTCATTGAAAATCAACATAAAGAGAACTTTAAGCTATATTGTTCTGCTTGTATTCTTTATTTTTTTATATGCTTTTTTAAGAAGCTACATCTTTTTGCTTCTGATCACTGTAATGACGATTATGCCGGTCTTCTCCGTATTATCGGCTCTTCAGACAAGAAAAAATATAACTCTTTACATACTTTCGCTGCAAAACAGGATAAGTGTAGACGAAGCAGCCTCTTTTGAACTTACCGTCAGCAACAAAAGCTATTTTCCATCTCCGGAATGTAAAATATATGCAAAAATAGAAAACATATTTTTTGATTCATCTTCCGAAATTGAAATATCTCTTCCGATACCTGCAAAAAGCAGCGAAAAAATAGTGCTTCCTTTTGCGGTTTCCGTTGTCGGCTGTATTAATATACATATCGAAAAAATCTTATTTACAGATATGCTCGGTATTATTACCTTTTCATATCATTCCGGGGAAGATCGTCAGACAGTCGTCATGCCAAAACCGAATAACTCTCTTATCTTCAATGTAACATCATTTTCAGGCGGAATAAACGAAGCAGAAGAAAGCAAAATGAAAGGCAGCGATTTTTCGGAAGTAACGGAAATAAGAGAATATCGCCCCGGTGACAGACTTAAAGATATCCACTGGAAACTTACCGCAAAAAAAGACACCCTTATGGTTAAAGAGCGTGAAAGTCTTTCGCAGAGCCGTCTCACCATAGTCCCCGATATATCGGGAAATACGGAAGAAAGCAACCGTATCGCTATATGTTCATCAATAGAATATTCGTATAATCTTGCAAAAGAAATGCTGAGAAATTCGACTTCCGTAAATATAATGTGGTGGAACGAAAGCCTTTTTGATTTCAATGAAAGCCCTATATATGATGAATCATCACTTGAAGATGCCTTTATACGACTTCTTAATGGTAAGGCTCAGAGATCACCTGTCGATGTTCGTCAGATGATGAAAAGCTGTCGGAAAGATGTCATATCTTACGTCTATGTGCATAATACAGGCGAGGTGATATATAATGTTTAAGAAAAAAATCAAAGACTCCCCTTCCGTCACAGATATACAAATCGGCAAAATATTTTATGAAAACAAAAAAAACCGTTTATGGCTGCTTTTATACCGGGCAGTAATAATGTTTATGCTTGTATCGGGCAGTATCGGCTGTCTTTTAAGTTCTCTCTCCATTCCCTTTGACAGTCTTGCTCTCATGTTCTGGATAGCTGTTGCCTCAATATTTGTTTCTCTTACAAATTACAACAGATTCTGTCAGAATTTCGGTTATGCTGTATTCATGCTCACAGTTATACTTATCGGTTATTCTCTTCAGGTATATATAACAAGCGGTGCTCATGCCATTTTCAATGTTTTTTCAGATCTTGCTTCCGACTATTTCTCCTCAAATGCCATGAGAAACTACGGAGAAAGCGTTATGAACAGAGAGAAGGCCGTAACGATCTCCATGAGCTATGTCGGCGCAATAGTATGTATACTTGTAAATATCTATATACTAAGAAAAATGCTGTATTTTTTCTCTACACTCGTAGTAACTCTTATAATGTTCTTTCCTCTCTACATAGAAAGAGAGCCCGATTTTATCTACGTTGTATTTATAATATCGTCTGTTGCAATGATATTTATAATGTACGGAAGCGAAAGAAATATTATTGAACCAAATGATTCTCTTTACAGTGTAAAGACTGAAAAAAGGATAATACAAATAAATTCAAAAAAACCTATGTTTCAGTCTTTAATAATAGTATTATCATCGCTACTTGCAGTATGCGGTATTTTTTTCACTGTTATTCCAAAAGATGAATATAATGCCAAAAGAGAAAACAGCAAATTAAAAGAAAATACAATGGACTCAGTTGAAAATTTCACAACTATGGGTATCGCTTCGTTATTTAACTACTACCCAAACAAAGGCGGTCTTACAAACGGCAGGCTCGGCGGAATAAATACAGTTGTTCTCGATTACAATCCCGACCTTAAAATAACTTTTGCTCCTTATACAAATAAAAGGATATATCTTAAAAATTTTATCGGTGCGGAATATCTTCCTTTTGAAAACCGTTGGCGTTCAGTATTGGATCTATATGACGAAACAGCCTTTGTACTACGTGATGACTATCGTTCATCTGCTGATAAAGAAAACTGTGCAGAGGGAAAAATGACTGTAGAAAATATAGATGCCCCTCCGTTGCCTTATCTGCCCTATTATACCACCGAAACAGACAAGGTCGTGTATCAGGGCAGAAGCCAGACATATACTTTTTATCCCGAATTTTACGATACCCCTGTTGAACTTGATGTCAATGATTCGGACGACTTATTTGTGTCCTATGATTCCGGTCATACAGAAAATCTCCAATTGTATCTGAGTATACCCAATATAAATTTGTCCGCTGTCGAAGAATTTTGCAGCAATGCTGATTTATATAACTGTAAAACACAGGAAGAAGTAATTCAAAAAACTATAAATTATTATCAGGAAAATATCCCCTATTCCTATCAGCCCGGTGCAACGCCTTGGCGTGCTGATTTTGTAAACTATTTCCTTACACAGAATAAAAAAGGCTACTGTGCTCATTTTGCAAGTGCAGCCGTCTTGATATTCAGACGAATGGGTATCCCCGCAAGATATGTTGAGGGTTATGCAATAGATAACGCCGATATGCTCCAGACAGCCGAACTTGTAGAAAATGCAGATATTTCAGATTATTACAACGGAAAAACGGATATCTCACGGACAGCCGTAATCAGCGTAAATGCAACCGATGCCAATGCACACGCATGGGTAGAAGTATATGATTTCAGCAAAGGCTGGCAGGCAGTTGAAGTAACTCCGTTCTCCGATAAAGATTATTCGCAGACAGAGGGTTTATGGAGCAGATTTCTCAGAATGCTTACAAGCGGCGCAACGCAGCTTACCGAAAACGATTCCTCCCCCGTTGATACTTCTGATTACAGCGAAACGGGACTTTTTTCGGCAAAGATGATCACAATTATTTTTTCGGTAATATTTATTGTCGTTATATTATATATTCTTGCAATAAGAATATTGCAGCAGAGAAAATACAACCAAAGTACAATAAATGACAAGCTGATAATCAACTACTCAAATTTTATAAACAAAAAAATCAGAAAACTTTCGGATCTTACTGCCAAAACAAACTATTCATCGCAATTATCTTATCTTTCGGATATGGGTATACTTAATATTTCAGATGAAGAAAAAAACCGTTTTTACGATATTCTCACTCGTGCCGGTTTTTCAGACAAAGATATATCTTCCGATGAATTTGAGTGGTTTTCTTCCGTAATAAAAAAGCTCTGATTTTGTTTATTTTGTATACCTCATTTTTTTATAAAAAATCTAATTAGTAAAAAATGTTATAATTTTTAAATTTTCTATAGACAAATTTATTATAATATGCTAAAATATCATTATTAAAATATTTTACTAAAATATAGGAGGTAGTTATATGCCAAGATTTATTTTAAACGAAACATCTTATCATGGAGCAGGTTCTATCAAAGAGATCGTTACAGAAGTTAAACGCAGAGGCTTTAAGAAAGCTTTTGTTTGTTCCGATCCCGATCTCGTAAAGTTCGGTGTAACTAAAAAAGTTACTTCCTTATTAGAGGAAAATTCACTTCCTTA
>JAFUUG010000182.1 GCA_017483905.1 Bacillota bacterium | reverse complement strand
TCACCCCCGCATGGTTCTCATGTGGCTGCCCTCATTGCTTGAGACTGTGACTGGACAGAAGTATCATTGTACCCTCCTGCTTTTCATTGCACACGGCAGCTGCCAACTGCCATCCGAGCTTCGTATAGCGTATAAGACTCGATCTGCTTGCCTGCGGCACAGGAAGGAATGTATCCGATATACTGTTATTCAATTGCGAAAACTATCGTGAGGTCTATTTTAACACGGCTCCGGTAAAATGTCAAATAGTTTTTGAAAATTCAGCGTTATGCATAATTGGTAGAATGCCGGATCGTACATTTTGACAGGAATACAAACTTTTGGGTGAGTTTGATTCGCCTCATAGGGAATCTGTTTCGATATATTGCAAGCAATAAAACGCAGAAATTATCCGACAAGACAGACCACGATCTTACGGTCAATAACATCTGCAATGGATTGTACGAACAGACGATGTTCATATCACACGGACTATATGACGGCATAGCGTAACAAACTATGGCTGGTTAAACCGGTCAGCCGAAAAAATGCTAATGGAAATTGATATTTTATTGACAAAGGTCGCACCTAAACAGAGCTGACTTTACTTTGTATCGTTGTGGTAATAAAGGCAAGCGCGCCAAATTGGAGGTTGAGAATACTTTCAACAAGTGTTTCAGGCTCGGTGTGCTGTACACAACAGATGCGTTCAGCGGAAGCGAAAAAAGCTCTTCCAGACAAGCATGGTCAATAATTAGCAAGAACGTTTTATAAGCACTGATCCGCTATTGCTATCTTATTTAATATACGAGGAATCTCTGCATAATCTGAACACCAGATCACATTTATTCCAAGTGAATTTGCATCCTGCTCAAAAAGCATATTGGTGATATTGTTAATTTTATCATCATTAGATAGTTTGCGCTCAATAATGTAATGTCTTATCTGTGGATTTCTTCTCGACGAAATATCCAGCAGACGTCTTAAATTAGGGTCAGAAAGACTTAAACCTACAAATAAACACACTTTAGATGCAAATGTAGATAGCTGAATCATATTAGACCAGCTATATGGATCAATAAATTGTGAATGATAATCATCTTCACTAAACACAATACCAGAATCATCAACAGAAAAATGCTGGGGAATAAAACCATGGACATGGTATATCGGCAGATCACCAGAATGAATTTCTTGGCATTCCTTCCATATTGAACAATAATTAATTTTGTTTAATTTCAAGGAATTCTCAATCAAATCGTCAAAATTGAAAGTTATAATTGAATTAATTCCTGACCTTTCACTATTAATTTGAGCCAACTTACTTATTGCTCCGATTAAATCTGATTCTTTGAATTTAGAGTCTTTATCATGTATATTTCGATATAAATGTTTTCTTAACACATTTTCAAAATTATCCTTCAATATTATCTTTAAATACTTACCTAAAATAATGTTTGATCTATTTATTGATAATAATAATTTATTTACAAACTCATCATTATTGTCAAGATCAAATACATCAGCAACAATATTTGCGACTAATTCACTCCAAAGTGGGATTGAGGAGGATTTTGATACTCCGGCACCGCACACCAAAGTTAGTTTTCGCTCAATTAAGGCTTTATGAAGTAGGAGTATTTTGTTGTTTGTGTCTTCTTTTTCATTTTTTTCTGAAATTTCACTTTTTAATAAATCATAGTATCTATTTGGAGTGCTTATTTTCTTTATTTCAATAATGATATTATTTTTTAAATCCTCCATCGATTTAACCTTTATGTGACTAATTCCCATTAAAATTGTTGGGGTAAATGCATTGTTTATTAAAAATGGAAGTACCATAATTGAAGAATTAAATACAGCATAGGTCAATTCAGAACTTTCCCAAACAGAATTGTTGTAATTATCAGTAACAATTGCAATCATTACATCACAAGCATTTAATACCTTTTTTATATATTCATTCCATATATCCCCATGATTTACACTAGAAGATGTAATTACATCATATCCTTGAGCCGTTAAAAAGGTCAAAACAGGTTCAATTATATTAACATCTTTTGATGAATGACTAACAAAAATCTTCATTTTAATAATCCTCTTCTCAATTAATATTTGTAAATATGCTGACAAGTTCTATATAGCAATCCTTATATTTCCCATCTAATCTTCCGTTAGTAATATCTAATGTTTGAAAAATTTCATAGGCTCTGGTAAAACATTCTATTGCTAAATTATTAAACCTTTTCGTATTTAAAGCATCTATTATCTCTCTATCATCTGTTAGTTCTGGATTATTGTTGATCAATTTCCCTAATCTGAAATATGCGGTGGCACTGTATTGATTTTCCACATTTAAAAACGCCCTTATATAGTATTCTTTTGCTTTATGCAAGCAATCAACTTTATCAGACATTTTTATTTCATTGATAATTCCAAGTTGAAGAAGCCCTTCATTATTATTATATAATGCAGCTTTTAAAAAATATTGTTCAGCTTCTTCTAAATACTCTTTATTTGATGTATCTGTGTAGTATTGCTCCATACTTGTTAAACCACAATTCATAATGGCATAAATATCTCCTAATTTGGCAGCTTCAATATAATACATCATAGCATCCATATAGCTCTTTTTTACTCCGCCCATACCATAATGGCTGAATTTCCCTAAACTGTTGAATGCTTTGGCATAACCTTTTTGGGCGGACTCATCATAGTAATGCTTCGCTTTTTTCAATCTTTCCTCGCAAGATAGTGAAACGGCATCTGAAATCAATTTATTTTCGTAAAACCACCCTAACTCCCACTCGCACACGCCAAACGGATCATACTCGCACATTCTACTGTATATATCAAAAGCCTTCTCAGCATTTGGCGGTATTATAACTTTACCGTTATGTTCTACCCCGCTAATATATATATTTGCCAGTAATAATGCTGAAAGAATGTCGTTATACTCCAGCATTGCTTTCTCAAGCAGTCCGATTTTTAAGGGTTCATAAATCGGTTGGCTTAAAGACATCAAAAATAATCTATTCTGCTCATTTTTTTTATCAATGTTCATACTTGAACTTCCTCCAATTTTATCATATTGTGAATTAAGCCGAGCAGTATCTTCGTATGCTCGGCTTAATGGATTGAGTATCCAATACTATCATCAATGCAAGAAATCGAAAGTCACCTTGTATATCTGATTTCCATCAGGTAAAAATTCAGTTTTATTCAAAGCTGATGCATTTACTATCTCCGCTGAAAACATATATGGAGCGATATTATCATGTGTCGGCTTTTCCCATTCGGGAAGTGCATAATACAGCTCAAACGCCTTATCCTTTGCGTGACTTGCGGTCATATATCCAAATAATGCGTGTTCAAAACTGTGAAGAGATGTTTTCCAATTGTGTGCTTTAGGATAGCGAAGTATCGGCTTGTTTGTCGTACCGTCAACGTAATGCCATATCTCACCGTTTTGGTCGTCAACCATATAATCGAACCAATATTTATGAGTATTGTTCAGATATTCATAGTAAGAAGGATCGTGAATTGCAAGTATCTCAGCCGCCTGGTCAAGCTCAGCGAGTATCCACCATTCCTTGTCTTTGTCCAGCTTATCCTGACTTTCGAATCTCCTTGCCCATGAGCCGTTTTCGGGAATATATGCAAGTTCAAGGATCTTATCGATCTTCTTTCTCGCAAACTGTATGTAAAACGAATCACCGAGCAACTCCCCTATTTTCAGAATTACCCAGAATGTTTTTACGGAATGACCGAAGTCGGTGTGATCGGTCCCAAGCTGCATTGAATGCACATCGCTGTCAATACCCCAGAAAAACTCATACCTTTCACTGTAGAATTGAGTAATAAGGATATCGATTATCTTCTTCATATCCTGTTTCCATTGTGAGCGGAAAGGCTCGGGAAGAGCAGGGGTGAGCATCAGCATATATGCGTAAAGCTGATCTAACTGAGCAACTATCTGAACTTCCGCATCCTTCAAATAGCGGGGTTTCCATGTAAGATAACCTTTGGCATCATCCATATAAACGCTGAATATGTAATCCTTCATCTGAATAATTCGGTACATAACAGTCTTGTCATGTGTCAGAAAATAATACATTCCGAGCCCCGTCAGACCATATGCAAGATCCTGACTTGTTCTCAATTTATAGTCCTTGTCGAACTCACCGCTTTTAATTACTTTTGTAACGTGCATACCATAATTTCCATCAAACGCATTCATAAGCGCCATTGCACCTTTGCGGCATACTTCGAGATAATGTGTGTTGCCTGTCATGTGAAAAGCAATGCCGAAAGCGTATGTAAGACGGGAATGTGCTCGGATAAAGATCTTGTCAGCTTCAACAAGACCTTTTGTATCCTCGTACTTAACAGCCTCCTTAAATTCGTCAGACCAATTATCGGGATTCTCGGAAAGTACATGACCTTCATTAGTAATATAGGTTGGAAATAATCCATTTTTCATTTCTGTGATCTCGGGTTTGTCCCAGAATTTCATTAAGTCGTTAACGACATGAGCTTTCCATATTTCCGGAGCTGCTGCATTTTTTAAGAGCTCATCGACATTAAAACCTTTTTCACTTATCTTCATTTGAAATTACCTCGTATGTTTCTTTGAGTTTATTGCAATATTCATTCAGATCTGCCGCAGACCTTCCGGTAACAAGATCTCTGTCAGCATAAACGTGTGATTCATCCGGTACAAATATTGCACCGGCATTTATAACGTCGGAAAGGACTACCGTATGACAAATTATTTTTCTTCCCTTTAAAAATTCGGGGCATGGGGTCAATAACCATAAAGCATGGCAAAGAAATCCCTTTACACATCTCGGATCATTCATTGCTTTAGCAATAAATTTTACGGCTGCCGGTGAACGCACTTCTTCCGGGGAACCGAGACTTCCCATTGGCGGGATCTCACGAAGCCTACAAGCAACATAGTTGGCTGCACACAATACGATAGCATATTCATTCGGGTTTACGTCAGCAATATCTTTTGTAATCGTCAGTGTTTCCGGCATTTTATCGGGTTCAGTCACATCACTGACTATGATCCGTGAGTCCTTACCCCACAAATAAGTCAGCAATTCAACTTCTGCACCGAGTTCGCCGAAGAACAACTGATATTTCCTTATCTCATCAGGAATGTATTCGGTTTCGACGAGAACAGCGACCTTTTTGCCCGATAGTATTTTGCTCATTGGAATCACCTACCCTTTCATATTATTAGAGTTTGTATGTGATTAATAATGAAAAGATTCATTATATCTGATGACTTTTTATCATTTCATTTGCAATACTAATTATCTCTCTCATTTCGTATCCTGAATATGTAAACATATCATTCTTGAAATAACATGTAAGGTTACATACAAAATATTTTTAATTCAGCAGCTCAACACACGATAACTACTAATTATCGATTAATGCGTGGTGATAAAATTGGTAATCTTTATTTCTTTTTCAGGAGAAGCCAGAGAGAAGTATGCGCTAAAATTTTTAGATTTTTTTAATAACAACGGAATAAAATGTTGGTATGATCATCATGAACTTTACCTTGGAGATGAGCTGAGAGAAACAATTACTAAAGACGGCATACAGAGAGCTGATTACTGTATTTTGCTAATTAATAAGACGTTTCTTGAAAGAGAGTGGCCATGTGAGGAAGCGATGCAATTTTATGATCGTTATTGCAAGTATAAAAATATTGTTCTTTTTCCTATTCTAATTGACATATCGAAGGAAGATCTGAATAATTCTAAGATAAGATTTTTACTTAAAATAAAATATCAATTTTTAAAATCTGCCGAAGAAATCGATAAAATAGGATATCAAATATTGAATAGAATTTTTAACGACATAAAAAACAGAAAATATTTGACGAGCTTTGAACAAATAAAAAACAAGTTCAAACGTTTAACATTAAGCGAGAGCGTAAATATTTATAATGTATTGAGTACGATTGATAGTTTATCACCTTTAAATTATCGTGATAAGTCAATATTACTAATTTGCCTTATACAATTATTTGATAATTCCCCTTATATGAATACTATACATAATATTTCGTATATGATTTACAAAAATTATTCAATATCATTTGATCTTTATAAAATTGTTGAAGCAATATTCATTATAAGCTCTGTAGATTTTTTAGATTTATAATATATGAAAAGTATAATAATTAGCACATTTCCAGGTTGTGGTAAAACATTCTTTTTTAAGAACCAAATAGAATTCGGATGTAGTGTAATGGATCTCGATAGTTATGTCTTTAAACGATATAAGAATTGGGAAAACATATATGTCGAACATATTTTAAACAGTATCGGAAAAGTTGATTTCATTCTGATTACTCAGCAATTTAATATTCTTGATATGCTTCATTTTAACAATCAACAATTTGTAACTGTGGCACCTAGGAATGAAAAATGCATGGATTCTAAAGAAAGGCAACTTATAAAACAACAATGGTTTGGGCGATTCTATCTGAGAGACAATAGCCATATCGAAAATCTCGATTTATGGTTAAAGAAGTTAAATCGGAATTACAATACATGGACAAATGCAGATATTATAAAGACACACTACCCATTTTGTCATTTTATGTTAAATGAAAATGAGTACTTGACAGACATTATTGAAAAAATATATGAATGCTTTAATTATTGAAGCTGTCTATTAATTTCATCAAGAATTAAATCCATTTTTTTCGAGTTTCAATTATAACTGTATTAACAAGCGATCTAAAAAAAGCCAAATTATCATTATAAATTGAAAAAGATTTAAACAAATCTATATTTTCATAAACAAATGACTTACAGTTTTTATATTCTTCATTAAATATTAAATTGGATATTGAATCTTCCCCGCAGGGTAATGGTATTATAATGCTGTCTTTGTTCCGTTTAGCTATTTGATATTCTTTCCACATTCCAGAAGATTCTACATTTGTTGACATATCCCCATATAAAAAAATAAAAATTCCGGCTTTTAGCATTATATTTGTTCTATGTTTGTCATTGTCAGATTTACTACTAAAAGGAAATGGTTCCATATCTAAAAATCTATTAATGTCACGGTTTTTAATATTTTGTTTTATACTTCCTGAAATGAAGTGTCCGATGCTCATCCCCATGCCTGAGACAAATTTAAAGGGCATTGTATCTATTGACAGAAATGTGGAAACTAAAGTTTGGCACACCTTTTTTCCGTATGTTTCTTCTGAGGAATAACGCGTAAACATCTTTGCGCCTGAAATAAAAATAGTATTGAATTTCACTTTACTTGCGATACCTTGAGTAATTTTATGCGACATTGCCGGTTTGCTTACCTTGAGACAATTAATACTATAATGAATGCTAAGATCATTGCAAATATAACTTAACCTCTCGTGGTTTTCTTCAGCGATAACTGCATAATGTTTTGTAGCATAGTTCTCTCCACTATTATCTATACAATTTAATATATCCTTTACGCAGCTTCTTAATATATCATCATTAAATGAACAGCCTAAAAATAGAAAGGTATGACAGAGCAGTTCCCTTTTTAGTAAAATTAAATATGCCTCGTGCGATCTTCTATAATTTATAAATTGCTCATGTGTTATTACTATCGACTCAGGAGAAACTGATGAACCGTTTATTTTAAATAAAAACAGTCCTCCTAAATATGATAAGGATCTAAAATGCTCATATCTATATACAGCAGAGCAATCTTTTGCTTTATTTTTTAATATTTCTTCTATAATACAGTCATAATTAGTTGTCCATATGCTCTTATAATCAAAGTCTAACAAATGATTCAAAAATGTATTTTTATTACTAATATCAAATCTTACATTATTAATTGTATTACATACATTCCATTTAACATCTACGCCTTCTAACTCTGCACATTGTGCAAGATCGGTGTTACTCCAACCATCACTGGACTGTGGCAAATTATTTGATATACATATTTTATTAATGAGTTTCTCCCAGCTCATAAATCCGTATTGTATAGATGAACCCGCACCAATAAATAGACTCAGTTCATTTTGAAGTATCTTCTCCGTAACAGCATTAATAAACGTTTCTAGTTCTTTTCTGACCAAGGAATCATATATTTTAGCCATATTTTTCTCCGATAATTAGTAGTTATCAAGTGTTTATATTATAACACATATTTCCAAACAAATCAACACTTTTCCGATGAAATATCACAAAAGCCTTTAAAATTCGACAAATTCTCCCGAAAGTACTATAATATATTTAAAACTCATTAACAGGAGGCATACTCATGATAGATTTAAC
>JAFUUG010000181.1 GCA_017483905.1 Bacillota bacterium | reverse complement strand
CGCCTTTGATTCGATAGACGCAGAATTTATAAGAGATGTAGAGCCGGGCGAGATAATAACCGTTAAAAACGGCGAGATCCACTCCGACAAAGAATTTTGCGGAAACAGATCAAGTCTTTGCATATTCGAGCATATCTATTTTGCAAGACCCGACAGCGTGATAGACGGTGTAGGCGTTCATGAAGCAAGAAAGAGAGCAGGAGCATTCCTTGCAGAACAGTCCCCTGTAGATGCCGACATAGTCGTAGGTGTTCCCGATTCCGGATTATCCGCCGCAGCAGGCTACTCCGATTATTCGGGCATACCAAACGAAATGGGCTTTATCAAAAATAAATATATCGCAAGAACATTCATAAAACCACAGCAGTCCGAAAGAGCGACCGCAGTAAAAATGAAACTCAACGCTCTTAAAAGTGCCGTAAACGGTAAAAGGGTAGTTATGGTCGATGACAGTATCGTCAGAGGAACTACAAGCAAGCGTATCGTAAATATGCTCCGTGAGGCGGGTGCAAAGGAAGTTCATGTGAGGATATCTTCTCCGCCTTTTGCCTGGCCATGCTTTTTCGGTACGGATATCCCGTCACGAAAAGTTCTTGTCGCAAATAATTACACCGTAGAAGAAACCTGCAAATTCATAAACGCAGACAGCCTTGATTATTTAAGTTTAGATAATCTTCACAAGATAGCACCGAATTCAAAATGCACTTTTTGCGATGCTTGTTTTACGGGCAATTATGCTGTTGAAGTAGAACATTTACTTAACAAAGACAATCAGTAAATAAGAAAGGAATAAAAATACAATATGGCTAATGATATTTATGAAAGTCCTCTTAATTCAAGATATGCAAGCAAGGAAATGAAAGAGATATTTTCTCCGGACAGAAAATTCAAAACATGGAGAAGACTTTGGATCGCTCTTGCAAAAGCCGAAAAAGAGCTTGGTCTTGAACAGATAACGGACGAACAGATCGCTGAACTTGAAAAATTCAAAGACGATATAAACTATGATGTTGCCTCGGCAAGAGAAAAAATAACACGTCATGATGTTATGGCTCATATATATGCTTACGGCAAGCAGTGTCCGGGTGCAAAGCCTGTGATCCATCTCGGTGCTACAAGCTGTTATGTAGGTGATAATACAGATGTTATCCTTATGTATGAAGCAATGAAACTTATCAGAAAGAAAGTCCTCTCCGTAATAGCAAAATTATCCGATTTTGCTATGGAATATAAGGATATGCCTACTCTCGGCTTTACTCATTTTCAGGCGGCGCAGCTTACTACCGTAGGAAAGAGAGCGTGCCTTTGGATACAGGATCTCATGATGGATCTTGATATGATAGATTTTTGCCTTGATAATATAAAAATGCTCGGTTCAAAGGGTACAACAGGTACTCAGGCAAGTTTTATGGAATTATTCGACAATGACGGCGAAAAGGTAAAGAAACTCGATAAACTTGTAGCTGAAAAAATGGGCTTTAAAAATGTATTTGCAGTATCGGGTCAGACATATTCAAGAAAACTCGATTCAATCTTTGCAAATACATTATCGGGAATCGCTCAGAGCTGTACAAAATTTTCAAACGATATGCGGCTTCTCCAGCACTTAAAGGAAATGGAAGAGCCTTTTGAAAAGGATCAGGTCGGCTCATCAGCTATGGCATATAAGAGAAACCCTATGAGAAGCGAACGTATAGCAGGTCTTGCAAGATATGTCATCTGTGATGCTCTCAATCCTGCAATAACCGCATCTGCACAGTGGTTTGAAAGAACTCTCGACGATTCTTCAAATAAGAGGATATCTATCCCCGAAGCATTCCTTGCGACAGATGCCATACTCAATATTTATATAAATATTTCCGAGGGTCTTGTTGTATATCCGAAAGTTATCGAGAAGCATATCATGGCAGAGCTTCCTTTCATGGCGACCGAAAATATAATAATGGATGCGGTTAAGCTCAAAGGCGGCGACAGACAGGAATTTCATGAAAAAATAAGAGCTCATTCCATGGAAGCCTCAAAAGTCGTCAAAGAACAAGGCGGAAAGAACGACCTTATCGAAAGGATCGCAGCAGATGAAAGTTTCGGCTTGACGATGGAAGACCTCAATAAAGTGCTTGCACCTAAGAATTTTGTCGGACGTGCTCCTCAGCAGGTAGCAGAATATATATCGGAAGTCAGAAAAACGATAGAAAAGAATAAAGATGAACTTATCGCACATACTGAACTTAATGTATAATAAAAGGAGGCATTTAAAATGGTCAGAGCAATAGTCGGAGCTAACTGGGGCGACGAGGGAAAAGGAAAGATAACAGACCTTTGCGCCGAGAATGCCGATATCGTCGTAAGATTTCAGGGCGGTGCAAATGCAGGTCATACAATAATAAACGAACATGGCAGATTTGCGCTTCATCAGCTCCCATCGGGTATATTTAATAAAAATACGACCAATATCATCGCAAATGGTGTTGCGCTTGACATAAACAAGCTTAAAGCCGAGATAGCAAGCGTAAAAGAGCAGGGCGTAGAATTCAATCTCCTTATTTCCGAAAGGGCGCAGGTTCTTCTTCCTCATCATGTTCTCCTTGACGAATATGAAGAAGAACGCCTCGGCGACAAGAAATTCGGCTCAACCAAGAGCGGTATTGCCCCATTCTATGCCGATAAATATTCAAAAGTCGGTATACAGGTTTGGGAATTATTTGAAAAAGACAGACTTAAAGAAAAACTCAAAGGAATGTATGAAAAAATAAACATACAGTTCAAATATCTCTACAATAAACCCGAGATAAACTATCTTGAAGTATTTGACATTCTTAACGGCTATGCGGACTATATCAAAGACAATGTAGCCGATACTTCAGGAATACTCAGAAATGCCATAAAAGAGGGAAAAACTATTCTCCTTGAAGGTCAGCTCGGTTCCCTCAAAGACACAGACCATGGCATTTATCCTTATGTGACCAGTTCTTCCACTCTTGCAGGCTATGCCGCAGTAGGTGCAGGCATACCTCCTCACGAGATAAAGAATATCACCGTCATCACAAAGGCATATTCAAGTGCCGTAGGCGAAGGACCTTTCGTAAGTGAGATCTTTGGAGATGAAGCCGACGAACTCAGAAAGAGAGGCGGCGACAAAGGCGAATTCGGTGCAACTACAGGCAGACCGAGAAGAGTAGGCTATTTTGATACCGTAGCCACAAGATACGGCTGTGAGATACAGGGGGCAACGGAAGTGTGCATGACTTGTCTTGATGTCCTCAGCTACCTTGATGAAATAAATGTATGCGTAGCTTATGATATAAACGGCGAGCAGACAAAAGACTTCCCGACTACAGAAGCCCTCTGCAAAGCAAAGCCCGTCTTAAAAACATTCAAAGGCTGGAAGAGTGATATAAGAGGAATAACCGAATATGACAAACTTCCCGAAGAAGCAAAAGCATACGTTGAATTTATAGAAAAAGAAATAGGCTTTAAGATCGGTATGGTATCGAACGGACCAAAGAGAAATGAGATACTCTACAGATAGATCTTTCATTATCCCGGATCTTTAGTTACTGTATTATTACGAAAGAGAGAAGAAAATGCGTTTTGAATGGGACGAAAACAAAGAAGCAATAAATATACGGAAACACGGCATAGATTTTCGCACAGCAGCACTTGTATTTGGTGATAACAACAGAATAGAGTACTATGACGAATCACATAGCATATTTGGTGAAGATAGATATATAACTATCGGTATATCTGTTAATACTACCTTAATAATGGTAGTTTATACAGAAAGGAACGAAAATGTTATTAGAATTATATCGGCTCGATTAGCTAATAAGCAAGAGGAGGTTATGTATTATGATAACAGTTGATATTGATGTTAAAAAACCACCTACCCCCGAACAAATCAAAATGATCGAAAACGCTAAACAGATGCCTATAACGT
>JAFUUG010000180.1 GCA_017483905.1 Bacillota bacterium | reverse complement strand
GCAAGGTAGAAGCACTTGACAGAAACGGAGAAAAGATAACCGTTGAGGGGGAGGATCTTTTGGCAAGAGCCTTGACACACGAACTTGACCACCTTGACGGCATACTTTATACGGATATAATGATAGATGGTACATTCTGCGATGTAGAATCACTTGAAGAAGAGGAGTGACAGACGATGAAAGTCGTTTTTATGGGAACACCCGATTTTGCTGTGCCCGTGCTCGAAGCATTATGCGAAAATCACGAAGTAACGGCTGTAGTTACGCAGCCCGATAAACCAAAGGGAAGAGGAAAAAAAATGCTTTTCCCTCCCGTTAAGGAAAAGGCTCTTGAAAAAGGTATAAAAGTATATCAGCCCGAAAAAATAAGAGATGCGGAATTTGTCGAAATGCTTAAAAGTATGGAAAGCGACATTTTTGTCGTTGCGGCTTATGGTCAGATACTTTCTCAGGAAGTGCTTGACATACCGAAATACGGCTGTATAAATGTCCATGCCTCGCTTCTTCCGAAATACAGAGGTGCCGCCCCTATACAGCAATGTATAATAGACGGAGAAAAAAAGACAGGCATAACTATAATGTATATGGAAAGATCTCTTGATACCGGTGATATGATATTAAAGGAAGAATGTGGCATAGACGATAACGAAACATACGAATCACTTCACGATAAACTTGCTCCGATAGGTGCAAGAGCATTGATAAAGGCGATGGAATTGATAGAAAAAGGTGAAGTTCATGCCGAAAAGCAGGATGATTCTCTCTCCTGTTATGCCCACATGATAAAAAGAGAAACAGGTCATATAAACTGGAGCAAAAGCTGTGAAGAGATAAGAAACCTTATCAGAGGATTAAATCCCGTACCTGCGGCATATACTATATACAATGATGAAAATATAAAAATATTCTGTGCCGAAAAAATATCCGATGAGAAAAAGGACAATGCCGGCGAGATAATTTCCGCAGATAAGAAAAAGGGATTTTGCGTATCTTGCGGTGACGGTATACTTATGATAACAGAAGTACAGGGAAAAGGCGGAAAACGAATGAGTGCTGCCGATTATATGAGAGGACACGAAATAAAATTAAATACTATATTATTATAAAATAAAGGGAGTCTTGATATGATAATGTATAATACCTGCGTACTGCTTGCAAGAACAACACAGACAGTACCTCATATTTCTCTTAGTTTTTTTGATATGCTGCTTTCCATTGCGTTTGTTATAGTTGCCGTATTTTCCATATCTGCACAATTCAGCGTTAATTCGACATTTAAAAAATATTCGGGCTATGTATCAAGACGTGGATATACCGCTGATGAAGTTGCAAGACAATTGCTGATAAATGCAGGTATCTACGATGTAAGGGTCGAGCCTATAAGAGGAAATCTCACAGATCACTACGACCCGGGCAGCAAGACTCTGAGATTATCGCAGAGCGTATATGGCAGCAGAAGCATAGCCGCAATAGGTGTAGCGGCGCATGAAACAGGTCATGCAATACAGCATAATGAGGGCTATTCTCCTCTTTCTCTCAGAAATACGATATTCCCCGTTGTGAATATCGGTTCAAAACTTGCAATGCCCCTTGTATTTGTAGGCTGCTTATTTTATTATTTCAATTTCAGCCTCATAGTGCTTGAAGTAGCTGCAATGCTGTTTTCATTTGTTGTTATATTCCATCTTATAACACTTCCCGTTGAATTTAACGCATCAAGCAGAGCGATAGCACTTCTTGACAGATATTCATTCCTTGACGGTGATGAATTAAATGGAGCAAAGAAAGTCCTCAAAGCAGCCGCAATGACTTATGTAGCTGCAACGGCATCATCAATTATCCAGCTTCTTAGGATCATTGTAATGATAATGGGTAAGAGTGGACGCAGAAGAGATTAAATATTATACTGGTGAGCAAAATAAATTTGCTCACTCAGTATAACTTTATGTACACGGCTGCGATAAAGTAAATAGCCGCTTTGCGGCACGCAGCCGGCACACTCGAAATCGGAAATATTTTCCGATTTCGAGTATATATGATTTTAAGGTGGAGGTTTTTTATGAAAAAATTAATGATAATCGACGGTAACAGCATAATAAACAGGGCATTTTATGCCATACCCCTTCTTACGAACAAAGATGGCGAATACACTAATGCCGTATACGGTTTTCTCAATATATTTTTTAAGCTGTACGATGAAGAAAGACCGGATTATGTCGGTGTTACTTTTGATCTGCCAAAGCCTACATTCAGACATATAAAATTCGACGCCTACAAAGGCACAAGAAAGGGAATGCCCGAAGAATTAAGACCGCAAATATCTCTTCTTAAAGAAGTCCTTAGAAAAATGAACATAAAAATATATGAGCTTGAGGGCTATGAAGCAGATGATGTTATCGGAACTCTTGCTAAAAAAACCGAAAATCTCGGAATAGAACCCATAATAGTAAGCGGTGACAGAGATCTTCTGCAAATAGCCACTGATACCATTAAAATAAGGATACCAAAGACAAAAAGCGGAAAAACGGAAATAGAAGACTACTATGCAAAAGATGTAAAAGAAAAATACGGTGTGACACCGTCGGAATTTATAGATGTAAAAGCATTAATGGGAGATTCAAGCGACAATGTGCCCGGAGTTCCGTCTATAGGTGAAAAAACGGCGATAAAGATAATATCCGAATATAGTTCTGTTGAAAATGCAATAGAAAATGCCGAAAATGTGAAACCAAACAAAGCAGGCGAAAATCTTATTAAGTTCAAAGAACAGGCACTTCTGTGCAAATTTCTCGTGACAATAGTTACCGATGCACCGATAGAATTTGACGAGGAAAACTCAAAATGCGAAAATATGTTTAACGGTGATGCCTTTGAACTTTTCAGAAAATGCGGTTTCAAAAGCCTTCTGAACAGATTTGAAGCAAAAGAAGAAAAAACAGCGGCAGCCGGCAATTTTAAGGCAATATACACAAAAGAAGAAGCCGAAAGATTCGTTTCTTTGATAGATAAAAATGAAAGCTGTGCCTGTATAATAAGAGAAAACGAACAGATACTCGGCATAAGTTTTTCCCAAAAAGCAAATGAAGCTGTTTTCATCGGCTGCGGAAATGGGATAAGCGAAGAAGAACTTATAACATTATTTAAGGACTATTACGAGGGCGAATATAAAAAAATTATTCACGATGCAAAAGAAGATATCGTATTACTTAAAAATTACGGCATAAACGTAAACAACCTCATATTTGATACAATGATAGGTGCATATATCCTCGACTCCACAAGAGATACCTATGATTATAACGATATAGCCGAGCTTTACCTTGACGAAAATTATATCTCGGAAGAAGAATTTCTCGGAAAAGGAAAAAGCCGTATTTCTCTTAAAAATACAGAAGAAGAAAAGAAAACAGATTTCTGCTGCCGTAAAGCGGAAGTGCTGTTCAGAGCAAAAGAAAAAATGGCAGCAAAAATAGAAGAAAACGAACAGAAAGAATTATATTATGACATAGAGCTGCCCCTTATATACGTTCTTGCGGATATGCAGTGTGAGGGCATAAAAGCCGATAAAGATGAACTTATCGTTTACAGAGATGAACTCGAAAAGAAAATAGACGAACTCACAGGCGATATATACCTGCTTGCGGGAGAAGAATTCAACATAAACTCCCCTAAGCAGCTCAGCGTCATATTATTTGAAAAACTTGGTCTCAAAGGCGGCAAGAAAACAAAAACAGGCTGGTCAACTTCCGCCGATGTACTTGAAAAATTAAAAGATGATGAAGAGATCGTAAGAAAAGTCCTTGAATACAGAACTTATGCCAAACTCAAAAGCACTTATGCAGACGGACTTTTAAACGTAATGGACGAAAAAGACGGAACTATCCGATCAAATTTCAATCAGACCGTAACGGCAACGGGAAGAATAAGCAGCACCGAACCGAATTTACAGAATATCCCTATAAAACTTGAACTCGGACATAAGCTCAGAAAGGTATTTAAGCCAAAGAGCGAAGATTTTGTATTTATAGACGGGGATTATTCCCAGATAGAGCTTCGTGTGCTTGCACATATGGCAGGTGACGAAAATCTTATCAAAGCATTCAACGACGGAGCCGATATCCACAAACTTACGGCATCGCAGGTATTCAATACACCTTTCGATGATGTAACACCTCTTCAGAGAACAAGAGCAAAAGCTGTAAATTTCGGCATAATCTACGGAAAACAAGGTTTTACTCTTGCACAGGATCTTAAGATAAGCAAAAAAGAGGCAGACGGCTATATATCGGGCTATTTTGAAAAATATCCCAAAATAAAAGGATTTCTTGATAAAACTATAGAAGATGCCGAAAAATACGGCTATGCAAAAACAGCATTTAACAGAAGAAGAGAGATACCCGAAATAAGATCGAGCAATTTCATAAAAAGGAGTGCAGCTCAGAGAGTAGCCATGAATATGCCTATACAGGGTACAGCCGCCGACATTATCAAGATCGCAATGGTAAAAGTTTGCAACAGGCTCAAAAAAGAAAATATGCGTTCAAAACTGATATTGCAGGTGCATGACGAACTTCTTATAGAAACCGCAAAAGATGAGATAGATAAAGTAAAAACGATCCTTACGGACGAAATGGAAAATGCAGTCAAACTTTCCGTTAAAACAGAAATAGATGTACATGAGGGTAACACATGGTATGATGCAAAATAATACAAAGGTCATCGGACTTACGGGAACAACAGGCAGCGGAAAAAGTACTGCTGCCATGATACTTAAAAACAGAGGTGCTTACGTCATAGATGCCGATAAAGTCGCTCATGAAATAATAAGAAAGGGCAAAGAAGCTTACAATGAGATAATCGAAGCCTTCGGAGATGGTATTCTCGGAGATGACGGAGAGATCGAGCGAAAGAAACTTGCGGCGATAGTATTTACAAATAAGGAAAAACTTGAAAAACTCAATTCCATAACACATAAGATAATCGTAAAAAGAATAGAAGATGAAGTAAATACGAAAAAAGCCGAAAACTACGAATTTATCGTCATAGATGCCCCGCTTCTCATACAAACGGGACTGCATAAATGCTGCGACAGTATATGGGGGATATATGCCGATGAAGAAACAAGAACAGAGAGGATAATAAAAAGAGATAACATATCGAGAGAAAAAGCTCTTGAAAGAATAAGAAATCAAAAGGGATTTCAGGAAACCATAGATAAATATGCAAACTGTATAATAAACAACGGAAACGGAGCAAGTTATGATATGGAAGTATTTATAGAACATGAATTGAACTGTATGCGGGAGAATCCAAATGGTTTTAGTGATTGAAGCTAAGAAGATCCTTATTGCCTTGATAAAAATAATTATCGTGCTTGCGGCTTTTGCAGCTCTTGCGATAGCGGCGGTAAATTATTTTTTCCCGATGAAATACGAAGATACGATAGAGAGATGTGCAAAAAAATACGGTCTTGAAGAAAGCCTCGTATATGCCGTCATAAATACCGAAAGCCATTTTGAAGAAGAAGCCGTATCGGGCAAAAATGCCTGCGGACTTATGCAGATAATGAAACCGACAGCGGAATGGATCGCTGTAAAAAGCGGAATGACCGATTATGACGAAAACGATCTTTACGACCCCGATACAAATATTGAGCTTGGCTGCTGGTATTTAAGCTACTTGATCAAAAGATACGATAACGATATGACACTTGTGATAGCCGCCTACAATGCAGGAGAGGGAAATGTCACAAAGTGGCTTTACGATACAAATTATTCCGGCAACGGTCATGACCTTGACAACATACCATTCAAAGAAACCGAAGAATATGTTGAGAGAGTCAATTTCAATAAAAAAGTTTACGAAAAACTTATCGAGCTGCGGAGGAAAAAATGAAAAAACTTATCCTTATAGCTGCATTAATCCTTCTTCTTGGCGGCTGTTCAAGTGCAGAAGAAGAATTATATCTGAAAGCACCACCCGAAAAAACCGAAACAAAGGCAGAAAGTAACGAAGCAATTCAAAGAAAACGTCTTCATGGAGATGGCAGCATCACCTTGTCAATGCGCCGGCCAAAGACACTCAACCCACTTATAAACAGCGATCATACCGTTGACAATATACTCAAACTTGTGTTCGAGCCTCTTTTTACTCTTGATGAAACTCAAAGACCCGTACCCGACCTTGCAGAAAGCTACAGTCTTTCTTCCGACGGAATGACGCTTGAAGTAAGGCTTAAAGACGGTCTTAAATGGCATGACGGAACAGACCTTACTGCCGATGATGTTATTTTTTCGCTCGATACCATAAAAAGCTCCCCAAGCGAGATATATAAAAGTTCTCTCGGAAATGTGGAAAGTTATGCTTCTTCGGGGAAAAAGACTGTAATAATAAATTATTCCGCCCCCTACGGAGCTTGTCTTTATAATCTTTGCTTTCCAATTATACCCGAGCATTATTATAAAGATGCCCTTGATGAAGATTCGCCTCAGAATTTAAAACCTGTCGGAAGCGGAGCTTATGAATTTAAGAGCTACAGAACTGTAAGAGAAGTCGAACTTGAATCTTATCCCGATTATTTTAAGGGAGAGGCAGGAATAAAATATATAAAAGTCATAATAACGAGCGATAAAGATACCGACTTATACGCCTTTGAGCAAAATATAACAGATGCGATAACAATCGGTGTTGCCGAATGGGGAAAATTCAGCACAACTAACAACATACAGGCAACGGCATTCAATTCAAATAACTTTGAATTTTTAGGATTTAATCATCATAATGAAGTACTTGATAATATAAATATCCGCCATGCCATTGCGCACGCAATACCGAGAGATGAAATAATAGAAAATATTTATGTCGGAAACGCAAGATCTTCCATTGCTCCCATAAATCCGAATTCATGGCTTTCAGCAGAAGATGAAACACAGCAATATGAATACAGTCTTGAAAAAGCCTCCGAATATGTAAGGGAAAGCGGAATAAGCGAAGACCGCCTTAAACTGACTCTTCTTGTAAATTCGGAAAACAAAGAAAGAGTCGAAGCCGCAAAGCTGATAATAAAAAGTCTTAATCAGACGGGATTTGAGATAACTCTCCTTGAAAAAAGCTATGCAGATTATATACAGCTTTTGAAAGATGATAATTTCGAGCTGTTCATGGGCGGTGCCGTACTTTCAAAAACTCCCGACCTGCGAAGTCTTTTATTATCCTCGGGACAAGGCGACGGCGGACTTAATTATTTCAATTTCAGCGAGGCACAAATGGATACACTTCTTAATAATGCCGTAAACGCAAGAAGTGAAGGAGAATTTTTGGCAGCGGAAACAGAGATACAGAAATATTGTTCAACTCAACTTCCCTGCATCGGAATAGCATTCAAGGATTCGATCCTTTTAACTGACACAAAAATAGGAGGAACTATAACTCCTACGCTGAATAATTCCTTTGATAATATAGAAAAATGGTATTTATACGAAGATGATAAAGAAACAACAGAGGAGGTGCAAGGCGAATGATGAGAAAAAACTATCTGACGGATTCCTATGTATACTATGCGGAAGAGAGAGCCAAAAGACCGACTAATTTCAAAAAACTGCATATAAAGAATACGCCGAGGGAATACTGTCCATTCTGCCCCGAAAATGAATATATGACACCAAAGAGGATATATGCGACCGATGATGAAACTATAAGGATCGTTCCGAATAAATACCCTTTTGCAAAGCCTACAGATGAATGTTACGGTATACATGATGTGCTTATAGATACTCCCGACCATGAAGAGAGAATGAGTATGTATACCGATGAACACGTCGGCAGACTTCTTGAAGTCATACAGATGAGATATAACGACCTTAAAAAAGACGAAAAAATAAAGTATATACAGGTATTTAAAAATCAGGGTATCGACGCCGGAGCAAGCCAGTCTCATTCACATTGGCAGATAGCAGGCTTATCGCTTATTCCCGAAAAGATCCTCAAAATGACGGATAAAATGAAGCAGTATAAAGAAGAAAACGGTAAATGCTATTTCTGCGGTATGGATTTCGGAGATCGTGTAATAGAAGAAAACAAACATTTTATTGCTTTTTGTCCTTATGACTCTCTTTTTACATACGAAATGCAGATAACTTCAAAAAGACACATAAGAGATCTCGGTGAATTCAGCACAGAAGAGCTGCACGCTTTTGCCGTTCTTCTCAGAAACTGCGTAAAAAGACTTGCAAAAATGTATGAAGGCATATCCTACAATGTCTGTTTCTATAATGCACCTAAAGACCTTGAAAAATACACCGATATGCACTTCCATGCACAGATAATATCAAGGATAGGACATATGGCGGGATTTGAATTTTCAACAGGCTGCTATATAAATTCCGTCTTTCCTGAAATAGCGGCACAAAGATTAAGGGAGATAGATATCAAATGAAAACGAAAGTCTGTATATTATCAGGCGGCGACTCCGTCGAAAGAGAAGTATCTCTCCGTTCGGCACATAATCTGCTTGATAATATAAATAAAAATAAATATGATGCCTACATAAAAAAAATCGAAAAATCAGATAGAGGCGACTGGATAAATTCCCTTGCCGAAGATAAGCCGGATATAATATTAAGCACCCTGCATGGCGGAAAAGGTGAAAACGGTGCCGTTCAGGGACTTCTTGAATGTATGGGCATACCGTATGTCGGAAGTAAAGTAACGGCGAGTGCACTGGGAATGAATAAAAAAGTATTCAAGGAATTGATGAAATATAACAGCATACCCGTTGCGGAAGATATATTTGTAAAAAAAGATGAAGAGATCGAATTATTCAGACAAAGCGTGGAAAATATGGGCTATCCTGTTATCGTAAAGCCAAATAACGGCGGTTCAAGTATCGGTATATCTATAGCCGAAGATTTTGAAGAACTGAGATTGGCTGCGGATATCATAAAAGATCTTGATGATGATATCCTTATCGAAAGATACATAAAGGGAAAGGAAGTGACCTGCTGCGTGACCGAAAACGAAAACGGTCTTGATGTTCTTCCTCTTCTTGAAATAAAAACAGGCAGCAGATTCTATGATTTCAACGAAAAGTACAACGATGAACAGCGCAGAGTCGAATTATCCACCATGCCCGACTTTTTGCAGACCATGATAAAAGAGATCGCAAAGAAAGTATTCAATATTCTTGATTGCCGCGGATATGCAAATGTTGAGATGATAGTTCGTGAAGAGCAGATATGCGTAATAGAAATAAATACACTTCCGGGAATGACGAAAAAAAGCCCCCTTCCGAAAGCAGCCGAAATACTTGAAAACGGTTTCGGAACTTTCATAGAGAGATTGATTGAATTTGAGCTTCATAAAAAATAAAGAAAAGAAGAAGCACCGACTTTTCAGCCGATGCTTTTTTCTTATGGAAACACCTATCATTTTCTTAATATTTCTTCAATTTTCTTATATACGCAAAAGTCGCATCTTCCCCTTTTTCACTCAGCATAACAAGCAGTTTCTTCAGTAATTTTGTTGTTTCGGGGTGCATAACTCTCTTTTTAAGTCCCTTGTTGAAATATTCAAGTGCCGATCTGTCCGTATATTTATCTTTCATATATATCTTGCTTGCCGAAACTCTGTCGCAGAACATCTCTTTCACATATCTGAGGGGCATTTTGACAGGTTCAAGTTCTCTCGTTTTCACATTGTAGTCTGTCCAGTATTCAAAGTGATGCTTATTTCTTCCCTTGTGGTGCATCCATGCCTTTGAATATCCGTAAGCTTCTCTCTCCCCCTCATTCGGACTTCTGTTTCCCTGATAGTACATAGCCCCCACCAGAAATTCACTCGGTGAATATTTCGACAGATCGTGAAATAATCCCTGTATCGGTATTCCCGCCTTTATGCAGTGGTATATGACCATGTGCCTGTGTTTTGTTATCGTCATAAAATGTCCTATAATATTCATAATTTCCCTCGTTTAATCAACCTTTGCCTTTATTTCATATCCGTATTCTTTTAGCGTCGCTTCAAGACTGTCTGTATTTTTTTCGGCTACTGCTATTGCGATCTCTTCCCCGCTTTTCGTCTTGTACTTTGATATGTTCCTGACAGTATAGTTTTTCGCTATCTGTGCTATTTCGCAGATATTTCCGTCGTCCTTTTTAAGTATTATCCTCGTTCCGTCATCTTTAAGCCCTATCACATCTATAAAAGCCTTATACACATCAAGCCTTGATATTATCCCGACTATCTTGTTTCCCTCGTCCGTCACAAATAAAGCATCTATATGATTTTCCTTTATCACCATAGCCGCCTCTTCAACGGTCTTATTCATATTTATCGAAAAAATACCTGTCTGCATAACTTCTTTCGCTTTCATACCGCCAAACATATAAAGCATTTTCGACGGCTTTATATCGTCTACGACTTTTCTCGTCACGCATCCGATTATCTTCTCATCTTCATTCACTACCGGCATATAAGAATATTCGCTTTCTTCAAAATACGATATTATCCTTGACATCGGAGTATCTTCCATAATTTTCTTTACATTTTTGCTCATTCTCTCATATACAAACATTTCCTCACTCCTAAAAATAAAGGGTACTGTCATACAGCACCCCATGAGATCTCCTATACTTCGATATCTACCAGCATTCCCGTTTCGATCATTCTGTAGCTGTTTCGTGTATCGACCTTTGCATACATATAATTATAATAATAGTCAAGTCCTTTGAAATTCATATTCTGTGACATAGGCGTTTGCATAGCCTTTATCGTATCATCATAGATCGCAGAAGATACATTTCTTATTTCTCCGAGGTTCTTCATAAATTCGGCTTTATCCATTTCATCAAGAACACTTCCGTCATAGACAAGTTTGCCCTCATCATCTCTCGTAAGACCGACCCTTGCAAATAATTCCCTGTTGTTTTCCAGCTTTTCATCAAGCCCGTCGGCGTATTCTTCAAGCACAGGACTTACCTGTCTTCTGTTATCCACGAATTCCTTGTAGTCATTATACTGATTCGCAAGGTCTTCAAGTCCTTCTTTTACATTTTCCTGTCTTTCCTCTACAGAAAGTCTTCTTGAATCAGCCTGTTGCACAAGGAATCTCGAAGTATCTCTTATTGCATTGAAATCATCGGAAAATCCCTTTGCATATTTCACTATATCATTTTTAAGGCTTGTGTTGAGGAAATAGGAAAAGTCCTCACTTTTGCCCTTGCTGCTGCTTATAGCTGCATTTTTCTTGTATTCGTTTCTGGAATTAAGCGTTTTCTGGCTTCTTCCGGTTGTGCTGAACATATATGGCTTATAGTGGTTATAATAATAAATATTGGTCAACATAAAAACTTCCCCCTTTCCCGTAATAATAGCAAAGCAATATTATTTATCGTTTTTTCTGATATCGTTATTATCTTCTTTGTCTTCGTTTTCCTTTTCAAGAGCCTCTTCATATAACTTATATCCGAGATATTCTTCAAATTCCGTCATTTGATCAGCCCCTTTCAGATCGCATTACTCTTCTTCTTCTTCCTCATCATCAAAATCTTCATCTTCGCCGAGGAACACATCTTCAAAAGCAGCAGCGGCAATATCATATTCCTCATCACTTTCTATATTGATAAGTTCAAATCCTTCCTCGCTGTCATTTTCAATATATCCGTAAATAAGCACATCTTCTTCATCCTCGGGAAGAAGCGCAATGTATTCTTTATCATTGTCAGCCTCGAATACACCGAGTACATGACATTTCATTTCGGTATTGTCATCAAGCACAAGTGTCATAAGCTGTTCTTCGTGGTCATGTCCGCAGCCGCAACCGCACTCATGGTCATGTTCGTGTTCATGGTTTTTATCGCTCATATCAAAATTTCTCCTTATTATCAAAAAGTATAAACTACTATGGTTATATTATACCACATCTCAGAAATAATTAAAGACTTTTTTTTAAAAATTTTTCACAAAATTTACACTTTTACGAACTCTTACATTTCAAAACTTCCTCAATCAACAGTTGACTTAATTTTCCCTCTTTGATATACTACAATTATAGGAAATACATAAATCAACAGGTGATAAAATGAAAAACAAAAAAAGAGAGACCGCCGTTAAATGGCTCTTTCGCTACAGTAAAAAATATATTTGGGCAATTCTGCTTCTCAGTCTTTTCGGCGGCTGCATATCCGGCAGCTTTATTCTTCTTGCCCTTATCTCAAAGCGCATCCTTGATATCCCGATGGGAAATGCCGAGGGAAATCTCCTTGCATGGAGCGGTGCCGCTATCGGTGTAGTTCTGCTTCAGGCAGTTCTCAATATCCTTATAAGCAACCTCCTTGTAATGACAAAAGGAAAAATAGAAATATCCATAAAACAAAAAGTCGTCGATCTCCTTATGAAAAAAGACTGGCAGTGCGTCACATCATTTCATTCGGGCGAACTTTTAAACCGTCTTACAAGTGATGTGGATATAGCCGTATCGGGCATTGTCACTATAATCCCCGAAGCAATATCTCTCCTTACAAAACTTATCGCAGGTCTATGCGTACTTTTATATATAGACAGGAAATTCACTCTTCTTATAATGGCAGCAGGTGCGGTAGTCTTTATTTTCAGCCGCCTTTTAAGCGGAAGATACAAGGCACTTCACAAATTATGTCAGCAGACCGACGGTGCAACAAGAGGATTTATACAGGAATGTATCGAAAATATTGTTGTCATAAAATCATATTGCAATAATCTCAACATCATAAAACGTCTTGACGATTTCCAGCAGAACAATTACAAAATGCTTCTTAAAAGAAATTTTATGAGCAATACCGCAAACACAGGTGTATATATTCTCTTTACAGCAAGCTATTATGCTGCTCTTATATGGGGTGCGATACAGATAGGTGCAGGAAGCATAACCTATGGTACACTTGCCGCATTTTTACAGGTAATAGAAGAAGTCAAAGCTCCTATGCGCAATATGAGCGGACTTCTTCCCAAGTATTTTTCCATGACAGCCTCCGCAGAGCGTATTATGGAGCTTGAAAACCTGAAGGAAGAAGAAATAATAAATACCGACATCGATCTGAAAAGATTATATTCCGATATGCAAAGCATCAATGTAGAAGACATAACATTTAAGTATAAAAATGAGTACATTCTCAGAAATGCCGATACCGAAATAAAGAAAGGTGAGATAATTGCAATATCGGGCGGTTCGGGAACGGGCAAAAGTACCCTCATGAAACTCCTTCTCGGTCTTATAAAAGCCGAAAGCGGAAATATATTCATAAAAACACAAGATAAGAATATCCCTCTTGACAGCGGAACACGAGGACTTTTCGCTTATGTACCGCAGGGAAATATGATATTATCGGGAACGATAAAAGAAAATATCTGCTTCTGCAATCCGTCTGCAACAGATGAAGAAATAAAGCGTGCAATAACTACCGCCGACATAAGCTCCTTCATCGAAACACTTGATGAGGGCATAGAAACCGTTATAGGTGAAAGAGGGATAGGTCTTTCCGAGGGACAGATACAGCGTATCGCAATAGCAAGGGCTATTCTATGCGATGCTCCGATACTTCTTCTTGATGAAGCCACTTCTGCCCTTGATGCCTCCACTGAGTCAAATGTACTTTCGGGACTTCGTAAACTCAGTGATAAGACCTGCATTTTCATAACCCATAAAAAAACTACCATGGAAAAATGCGACCGTATAATAAATATAAAAGACCACAAAATCTTCAATATATAAATATAAGGAGGAAACCTTTATGAAAAAAAATTTTACTAAAAGAACCTTTTTATCAGCATTCGTTCTTGCCGTATTATTTGCAAATAATTCATTCGCAACTGACATCACTGCAAATAACAATACCACTGCCATCGAGACCACCGATGCTTTCAAAGGCTCAAAAAATACCGAAAAGACCGACCCGCCGTCATATATCT
>JAFUUG010000179.1 GCA_017483905.1 Bacillota bacterium | reverse complement strand
TTTATCTCCCTGCATAATCCCGTTATTTCTTCTCTGTTCCCATCATAAAGAGGATCTCCCCCCGAAAGAGTTATCCCCGCTATATACTCTTTTGAAAGCTCACCGAACAATTCCGCTTTGCTCTCTTCATCAAAAATAACTCCGTCATTCGGATCCCATGTCAGCGGATTCTGACAGCCCGGACATCTGTGAGAGCACCCCGACACCCATAGTACAACACGAAGCCCTGCACCGTTTAGCATATCGTCATGAGTTATATTATGAAATCTCATCACATACTCTTCCTCTCTGCTATTTCCGCCATTTTTGCACTGTTAAGCCTTGTGTCGCCGTGTACTCTCGAATAGCTCAGATATCCGTTCATACGATCTATTTTCGTAAGATTCCTGCTGCCGCACTTAGGGCAAACATCCATTTCAAGTTCCTCATATCCGCAGTTGTCGCAGTATGCAAGACTCATATTCACACCTTCATAAAATCCCATTTTCATAGCTCTTTCTATAAGCGTTCTTACCGCCTCTTTATTATAATTTATCGGATATTTTACATACTGTATCTTTCCCCCGTTCAGAAGATCCCAGAATTTCTTTTCTATGTCCTGTTTTTCGATCGGTGTTATATCCTCCGACACATGGCAGTGGAAAGAGTTGCTTACATATTCCCTGTCCGAAACATTTTCTATCACACCGTACAATTTTCTGAACTGTTTCACCTGCAAACCGCATAAATTTTCCGCAGGTGTTCCGTAGATAGCATATAATATATTATCCTCTTTTTTAAACTCATTGACCTTTTTGTTTATATATTCCATTACATCAAGTGCAAATCCCTGATCCTGAACAAGTGATTTTTTGTTGTGATATTGCTGTAATTCATTCAATGCCGTTATCCCAAAGCTGAAAGTAACATATTTAAGCAGTGGCTTTATTTTATCCGACGGTTTCAGATGTCCCATATAAAATCCGCCCTCACAGTATGCCATAGGATTAGTCGATGCTTTCATCTCCCCGATATAATCTCTTGTCCTTATATGCAGTTTTCTTATCATTTCAAGATAATAGTCAAGCACCTCATAGAAATCTCGGTTCTCGGCATCTGCCTTTGCGTGTATCATAGGAAGATTGAGTGATATAGCTCCGCCATTCCATCTTCCCACCACTATCGGCTTGTCCTTTTCATCGGCAGGCTCCATTCCTCCCCTTTCAAACCATAGAGAAAGAAAAGCCCTGCACCCCATAGGACTTATAACAACGCCGTATTTCTTATATGCCCGTGCCACATAGCTGTCCCCGCTCAAACTCAGATAATCGGGGTACATCGTAGCCATCGAGCATTCCACCGCACTCATAAATATATCTTCGAGTTCTTTTCCCTCTCCGTGCAGTTCCTCATCGTACAGAAAAACTATCTTTGGAAAAAGCACGGGTTTTTTATTTCCTTTTTTTCCCTGACCGCCTTTATGTACTTCAAGAGCCGTCTTTGCCGCCATTTTTGCAAATTTTGTTCTTCCCAGTCCCAGCGTTATCGTTATAAAAGGATAATCTCCTCTTGATGACCCTACCGAATTCAGCTTATATTCTATTCCCTGAAATCCCTGTTCAAATTCTCTCTTTACTTTCCTGTCGGCATTTTTTTCGATATATTCTTTTTCTTCGTCATTCAGTTCTCTTTTAAGAAAATGTTCCGCTATCTTTTTTTCATCTTCATAGTATTTCTGAAAACTCAGCTGTGCATATTTATCGAGTATTTTATCTATTTCGGGAACGGTAAAGCCACCGTACTGCTGAGAAGCCGTTGATAACACGATGTCACCTATCACATCGAAAGCGACCGCCAGCGTTTTCGGCTCATTGTACCATAAATTTCCCATTTCAAATCCGCCCTCAAGTACGCTTTTCATATCGAAAAGACAGCAGTTCATCGTATCTCTTCTTGAAACCATATCATGAACATATATATACCCGTCTTTGCAGGCCTGTAATTCTTCTGTCGTAAGGAAAAATTTCTGATAAAGTTCCTTATTGAGCTGATTGTATATAAGACTTCTCTTTGTCGCAACAAGTGCACTGTCTGTATTGCTGTTTTCCTTATCCCCTATATACATTATCGACTGTGCTTTCTGATATACGTCATCAAGCATATGAACAAAATCCGTTTTGTAATTCCTGTAGTCCTTGTAGCTTTTCGCAACTTTAGGCTCAACCTTTTCAAGCGCACTCTCCACAAGATTGTGCATCGTCTGTATCGGCACTTTCCCGCCGCTTATTTTTTCGGCTTCCCCCCTCACATAGCTGCATATCTTTTCTTTTTCTTCGTCACTGAACTTATACATGACTCTGTTGGCGGATTTTGTTATCGCCGCCACTATCTTGCTGTCATCATAATTTTCCAGCGTTCCGTCTTTTTTTATAATTTTTGTCATAAAAACCCTTCTCCTTTTTTTGTTTTATAAATATGATCTGTTTCTTTTTTTCATAAATACAGTAAATAACATTTTTAACAGTGTTACTATAAAATTATACTCTCTCTTTTTCCGTTTTTCAAGGATATAAATGAATCATTACATTAAAACAACCAAAAAACGCATTTTTCCGCAAAAAACCGAAAACCTGTAATCTTTAACTCTTGCATTTAATGTTAAAATAGTATAAAATAAATTGAAGTATTAAATTATTCTCACTTCTGAAAGGAATACGACTATGAATTTTATAGAAAGATCGCCATACCGAACGGTCATCTTTATTTTAATATGCAGCATTATAAATATTTCAGGTAAATACATAGCAAAACACCTCGGTCTGCCCCTATGGCTCGACTGTATCGGGACAGTCTTTATCTCCTATATATTAGGGGCATTTTGCGGTGCAGTTTCAGGCTTTACCTGCAACATAGCATACGGTATATTATTCGATCCCACAGCTTTCAAATATTCTCTTGCCAATATCCTCATTGGCTTTCTTATAGGCTATGCCAAGAAAAACGGCGGACTGGAAACATTTTTTTCCGCAATGTGTACCGCCACGATAATGACGTTTATATCCGTAATATTATCCGTTCCCGTCAATTGCCTTTATAACGAGGGATATACGGGGAATATATGGGGAGACGGACTTATCGACTATCTGAACGAACAAGGCATAGCATTCATAAGATTCATTATCGGCGAATTTTATATTGATTTTTTTGATAAAATACTTACTGTAATGCTGCTCTTCTTTACTACTAAATTATATATGGATATGAAAACAAAAAACAAGCTTACAAAAAAATTTCCTTTTATCAAAATATTTTCCGTTCTTGCTCTCTGCCTGTTTTCCGCAGTATTACCATTATCCGCTTATGCAGATGATAATACCCATAAATTTGAAACATACACCCAGACGCTCTACAACGGAAAAAACGGCTTGAATTGTGCGGAAGTTACCGATATAGCCCATACAAACGACGGTATGATGTGGATAGGCACTTATGGCGGATTATACAAATATAACGGAAGAGAATTCAAAGCTATTACCGAATATTCTTCTGTAAGAAATGTCAAATGCCTTTATTCCGATATAGAGGGAAGACTTTGGATAGGTACGAATGACAGCGGTTTTTCGATATGTATAAATGACACTCTTGTAAATACCGTAGACCGCAGCGACGGACTTCCTTCAAATACTGTCCGCTGTATAAAAGGCTCCGATGACGGAAAATGCTACATCGCCACAGCAGACGGACTGAGCGTATACACATTGAGTCAGGGACTCCATGAATTAAAGACATTTGACAATATACTCTCCGCAAGAAGCATAGCCACCGATAACAAAGGCAATTATGCCGTCATAGATAAAGACGGTGTATTCTACTATATAACCGAGGAAGAAATAACAGATACAAGATCATCCGGTACAGACGAAATCTACAGAGCGGCTGAATTTGATTCCGATGGAAATCTATACATTGTGACCTCCGAAAATAATATATATTTATACCAAAATTCTTCTCTTGAAAAAAAATACGAATGCGGTGATCTGAAAAATATCAATTCTCTTAAATATTATGAAAAAAACAACGTTCTCTTCGTATGTGCGGATAACGGAGCCGCATATATTGAGCCTGACGGAAAAAGCACCATTCTTAAAATGAAAGATTTTGGTGATTCCATTGAGCACGCCGAAGTAGATTATCAGGGAAATATCTGGTTCTCTTCTTCAAGACTCGGACTTATATGTCTTTCCGACACAGGTATAGCAAATATATATAAATCCTGCAATATTGAAAGTAAAGTGGTAAATACGGTAACAAAAAGAGGAAAATATCTTTACTGTGGAACAGACAGCGGACTTGATATCATTGACACCGAGCAAAAAGTACGGATAGACAATGAACTGAGCAAAACTCTTGACGGCATCAGGATAAGATGTATTTTCAGGGATTCGGAAAATTCTCTTTGGATATGCTCCTACGGGAAAGGTGCCGTAAAGGTAATGGAAGACGGAAGTTTCAGATTTTACGATAAAAGCAGCGGAATTTTTTCCGATTCCGTAAGAGTAGCGGAAGAAACCTCCGACCATAAAATAATCATCGCAGGAAAAGGATTATCCGTTATATCTCCCGATGGAACCGTAACAACATATGATGAATTTGAAAAATCGGCAGAAATACTCTGCATCAGGGAATTTACAGACGGAAGTATTTTAGCCGGAACAGATGGAAGCGGCATAGCTGTTATAAAGAACGGTTCCGCAGAAAAATACATAACATCCGATAACGGACTTTCCTCCGACATCGTAATGAGTATTTCAAAAAGCGAAAATTTCGGTATTTATTATGCCGTTACATCGAATTGTATCTGTATGATAGACTCCGAACACAACGTAACTCCTCTTGAAAATTTTCCATACTATAATAATTACAACGTATGGACTTATAAAAATAATATACTTCTTGTTACGGGAAGTTCGGGAATATATGTTGTAAACGAATCACAGCTTATCAGCGGAAATAACGAACTTCCTTATGACCTTATCAATTATGAAACAGGTCTTACCTCCGCACTTACGGCAAATTCATGGAATCACCTCGACGATAACGGTGTATTCTATGCAGCCTCAAATACGGGTGTTGAATCTGTAAATATTCAAAAATATGCGCTTAACAATAATTCCTACAGAATGAAAGTAACATCTGTATCTCTTGACAATGTCCCTTATCAGATAGAGCGAGGTACACCTTTCATGATACCCCGTGATGTAAATAAAATAAACATCACTCCCGAGATAATCAACTTTACCCCCAAAACACCTTATGTCAGATATTATCTCATGGGATTTGATAAGACCGCCGTTGATATTCCCCTTAATAAACTTACGGATATAACCTACACCAATATCCCATCGGGTGAATATACATTCTGTATGTCCGTACTCGGAAGAGACGGAAAGACCATAATAGAAGAAACAAGATACCCGATAATAAAGGAAAAGGCTTTTTATGACAGCAAAATATTTGTGATCTACTCTATGATAGGGGCAATAATAATTGCCGCTTGGTTCACATGGCTCATTTTCAGGCTTCATATCCGGAGGGTCATAGACATAAACCGAGATAAACTTGAATTTGCCGAAAAACAATTGCAAATGAGCAACGAAACTATTATGGCGATAGCAAAAACCCTCGATGCAAAAGACGGAAACACAAGTCAGCATTCCGCAAGAGTATCCATGTACTCCGTAATGATAGCAAAAGAACTCGGTT
>JAFUUG010000178.1 GCA_017483905.1 Bacillota bacterium | reverse complement strand
GATCGTCGGACTTACCGATATTAAAGCAGCAGTATCACCCATAACTTTTGCACTTCCTGCGGCAGCTGTCTGCCTTTGCTTCTTTGTGTTTGCATACCTTGTTTCAGGAAAGATAAAGAGCGTGGAGGTAAGAGAACTTATAACTGAATGAACATAATATAGTTTGCAGGACCGTTTCCGCATAAAAGGCGGGGACGGTCCTTTTATGCTGTGCAGTATTTACAGCCTTAAAGGGTGCGGATTGTATAAGATGCATAAAGTGGACGATGATATTTGATTTTAACTAACGCTTGATGTATAATTAATGTGTACTAAATAACCGACATAAGGCAGTTATTGCCCCTAATGTCATTAAAGTAACACCGCACAAAGCTTGTGCGGTATTGCCTTAAAGATGTCAGAAATGTACCGTTAAATACGGATGTATTGTTTCGGATATTTATGTAATAAAACAGCTCTGAGAGTTTTGTGCTCCCGGAGCTGTTCAGTATATCTTCTACCAATACAAAGTATAAAGATTACTAAAAATACGTTAACGTTCTTCGCCAGCTCTATATACTTACATGGTGCGACGGTTCTCCAAGCAGATATTCTGACAACAGCTTCATTTATTTCATAGATCAGACATTTATTATTCCTAATGACAAACAGCACGGTATAAACAAGAGCGTCAGCGGAATAAATATTATAAGGGATATGTCCATAGATTACTTTGGATGATCAAATTCAGACTCTCTATAAAATCGGGCATGGTACACAAGTACCATGCCCCTTTCTTTTTATCTTGATTTAACTCAGAAGAATAATAGTATTGGTTCGGCAGTATACGCAATTCACCAGTTGAGACCGCTCAGATGTGAGTATTCCTCGATCGCTTTTTCAGTTTCTTCGATCAGATCTTCAAACGTGGTAACGATATATGAATGTGTATTATCGACAATTATCGTTGTGGTGCTGCCCTATGAATCAAGAAAACAAGCAGCAGGGATTCCGTATTCACAAGAACGTAATATCTACACGGGGTCACTAATGGATTTTGCAAAAACGGACATAAAGCGTGAGCAATCTCGCCGGTTGAGAAAATATAACAATATTTAATGCTTGATGGTTTGAAGCTTAACTGTTATAATTAAAAAAATTTTTCGCAACAGGAATATTTTTGCGAAAAATATATCAACATATGGAAATTATATCACTACGAATAAAGCTTGTCAATAAAATATGAGAAATTTTAAAAAATTTTATTATTTTGATTGTAATAATTTATCGATAATATACAAGGAGGAAAAATGCAGATAAATGTATACCATCGTAAAGATGGCCGCTGGGAAGGAAGAATCAGAAAATCGGAGAAAAAATGCTCCAAACGTATGTACAGGTATATTTACGGCAAAACAAAAGAAAGTGTGATCTCAATGCTCCAAGAGATATACCATAAAGAAAAAACATTTCATATATGTGATAAAATACTTTCACAGATATTTGAAGAATGGTTTACTAATGTCAAACAAAAGGTCAAAATCTCGACAGCGTGTAATTACCTTATGAAAGCAAAGAAACATATTCTGCCTGAATTCGGAGAAAAGACTATCAGTTCGATCCAAAAAGATTCTTTAAATTCATTCATCAAAACGTTGCAGAGCAAGAAGCTTTCATCCCGCTACATACGAGATATTCTGGTTCTTCTGAGCTCTGTTTTCAAGTATGCTGTAAATACATATCATATATATAATCCTTTTGACGATGTAGTAATACCCAAAAAGAAATACTCTGATGTTAAACTTCTTGATGAAGACGAGCAGCAGATTCTTAGGGATGAGTTGTTTTCAAATCCGAACAGAACCACTCTTGGAATTGCTTTATCTTACTATACCGGAATAAGAATAGGAGAACTTTGTTCATTGCAGTGGAAAGACATCGATATTGAAAAACGTCTTCTGACCGTCAGAAAAACAGTTCAAAGAATTCAACTGCCATATGGTACTCCGAAAACAAAAGTGATAATTACCGAACCGAAAAGTGAATCATCAGTCGGAGTCATACCTATACCGGACTGCATTATAACGCTAATGAAGATATATAAAGGCAACCTTGATGATTTCATTCTGAGTGGAAAAGAAAAACCGACAGAACCCAGAACTATGCAGTACAGATTCAATTCATTCCTGAAAAACGTTGGTTTACCGTCAATTCATTTTCATGCTCTGAGGCATCTTTTTGCTTCAAATTGTATCAAACTCGGTGCAGATGTGAAAAGCCTCAGCGAAATACTTGGCCATAGTTCAGTCGAG
>JAFUUG010000007.1 GCA_017483905.1 Bacillota bacterium | reverse complement strand
TTTGGTAACGGTGTTTGCCCAGCGACCTTTGGGTATGCTGTTGAGATAATCTTGCGGAATAATGTCTCTATATGCGTATTTCCAACTGCATTCATATATATTGCTTATTTCAAGGAGATCATCCTTTTGTTGTAAATATCGTATTATCATTTTCAGCCTACTTTCAAAATTCCGATTTGCGCTACTAAGATTATAGCACGGCAACTCCGGTTTGTCTATCAAATAAACGGGCAGCCTCGCAAAAGGCTGCCTTCAATCAGATTTTTTTGTGAATAAGAGAACCGTTTCCTCGCCGTTCAGGCGAAACACTTCCGGTGAATACGCAGCGGACACTTTACTCCACAGGTGCTTAGCGGCGAGATTGTTTTCGTTGTACTTGATTTCCCATTGACCGGGATGCTTGTTCAAGATGGCGTTCACAACATCAAAAGCAAGATGCTTTCTGCGATAGGCAGGAAAGACAGTAAACTCCGCCATAGTGTAATCCGTACTCTTTCCGATACAGGAATAAGGATTGAGCATAGCAAATCCTATAAGGGTATCATCATCGTACAATAGATAAGCTGTTCTTTTCGGGTCCGAAAAATACTCATCAAAGTGTCCGTAATGATAGTTTCCATGCTCATCCATCGGATCGTCATAGTAATTTGTCATCTCATAAAGATACTTCTGATTGATATTCCAAAGTAAATCTCTGTCTTTTTCAAGAGCAGTAACCAGCCTGATCATTTTCTTATACCTCTGCAAATCCTGATGCTGCTATGATTATAACACGTCAACGCCGATTTGTCTATCAGTTAAACTACATAACAAAACAGGCAACCTCATCATAAGGCTGCCTGTGTAAGTACAAAAATATGCGATTGATTACGCTCTGCACAACTTTCTGCATCGTTTGGCGTAAGGTTGGCGTAAATGGCGTAAATATAGGCGTAAGTGGCGTAAGCAGCTAAAAACGGGGCATTTATCATAGCGCTTTCTCAGCAATTAACTGTCACACTTACAATTATTATTCTACCATAAATCCTACATCTGTCAAGAGCCATAAACTGACTATTTCCGTAGAGGATAAGCCATTTCTCGTGTTCAGGTTGTTCCATTTGGCGTAAGTTTTGGCGTAAGTGGCGTAAGGTCTTATTATTTTTCTATGGTAAACAATATGAAATAAGCAGGCAACAAATTCTGCCTGCTTATTTCATATCATCTAATCTATACTGCTTTCTTCAAGTAGTTATCAAGGCTTTCAAATTCTTGTTTCTTCATTTCTTTTGTAGCGTCAGTGTAGATATTCATTGTGGTTGAAATATCTTGATGTCCCAAAGTATCTTGTATCACTTTGACATTGATACCAGCTTCACACATTCGTGTAGAAAAAGTGTGTCGAAGCGAATGGCAAGAAAAGTGCGGAAGCAAAACTGTTGCATTTTCATCATTAAGCAAAACCTCATCGTTGCAATCTCTGATTATTCTTCTTATTGCCTTGTTGAGTGTTCCTTGATGTTGCGTTTTACCGTTGCGATTTACAAAGATGAAATCCGAGTATCCATCAATAACTGCTGAACACTTAATACCCGATTTTTCCTGATTAGCTTTCTCCATCAGAAATGCTTCCTTAACAGATTCAATCATTGGTATTTTGCGGTTGCTTGCTTTTGTTTTCGGTGTGTTGATATTGAAGTAGCACCCATTCAACTCAACTTCGTGCCTATGGCAGTAATACACCAAAGTATGGTTAATATCAATTACACCATTATCAAGGTCAATATCACACCACCTTAATCCTGTTATTTCTCCAACTCTCATACCGGTGCCGAGCATAACAGCGAAAATTGGATACCAATGCGAATAGGTTTCGTTATTGCGTAGGTAGTTAAGAAAAAGCTCTTGTTCAGCAATAGTTAACGCACGTCTTTTCTCAGTTTTGAATGCGTGCGATTGCTTCAACTCTTTCAAAGCCTTATCAGAAGGGTTGCTACGAATATATTTATCGTCTACAGCCATATCCAACACTTGATGAAGGACATTATGAATACTGTCTATTGTAGAAGCCTGTAAACATCTTTGATCCGCAAGATAGTTATAGAAAATCTTTACATCAGACTTTTTTAAGGTCTGAATCCTTTTCTTACCAAAAGACGGACGTACAAAAGTGTTATACATATACTTGTAGTTTTCAAAGGTGTTATCCTTTATTCCTCTTTTAAGCTGTACCCACAAGTCGTACATCTCATTTATAATAACATAGCGAGCTTCCACCTTTATCCCTTCATTGGTATCAGCGTCTATCTCTTTTTCTTTGGCTCTGAGGTCATCTAAATCTCTTGCGTAAACCTCGTGGCGCTTACCTTTTCCATCTGTCCAACGGTAAGCATAAGTGCCATTGGTTCGCTGGTATTCTCCTTTTTTCAAAACAATCCTATGTGAATCTTTTCGTTTGGTAGCCATAATTTTTATACCTCCTTTTTAATAGCTATCGGGCGTTACCGTGATGACATTGTATCTCAGTAACGCCCTTTTACCAATGATGCGATTTTCTTTATCGCAGGCTTGACAGCACCTTATATTGAAAACGCTTCTCTGATGTATTCATCTAACATTTCACGCTTTATAAGGCGCTTACTACCTATCCATAAAACAAAGTTACAATCTTCTTTGTCCGTAAGAGTTCGTAGCTTGTTTTTTCCGATACCTGAATAAGCAGCGGCTTCATCTAATGTCAGCGTTGATTTTTCCCAGACAGGAACTTCAATTCTTTTGGCAGGGATAGCAGCATTTTCATTATCCATTTTTCTCTCTCCTCGGCTTCTCAAAGACGAAGTAGTCATAGCCAAAGCCCTGACATTGGTCACACCTATCCTTGATATTGGTCAGCGGATCAACTCGCTTCACAATCAGCTCCGGCACATATTTGTACTTGTTCAAGCAGCTCGGACACAGACACCGGATATTAGCCTTGTTATATCGGGTGTAGTCCCAATATCCGTACAGCTTCATTAAGCCGTTATGAATGCGGCGCAAGACGTTGTCGTCGTTGATATGACCTACATAATTGACTAACTGCTCCTTGTTCACAGCTCTCTGCTGTTCGAGCATAATCATTGAAGGATCAGTCAGCCCATACTTATCCTCTATCAAGATGTGTGAGGGAAGAAAGGTCTTTTTAATGGCGGTGGTAATAGCCGCCACCATAATGGTAGGTGCTTTGAGATTGAAGTTATCTGCCTGCAAAACTACAACAGGTCTGTATCCATTTTGTATTGAGCGTTCATTTTCGCCATAATCATAAAGGTAAATGTCGCCCCTTTTGATTTTTCTTTCAATTTTTTTGTTCATAATGATTCCTCTTTTCTTGAGTATTTATGAGAGAATTATTACCCTCTCACTTGTACCCACTGAGCGAGGTCATTTTTGAAGTAAACTATCAAAAAAAGTTTGAATTTTTTTAATTGCGCTATCTATTGAATATTTTACGGCTCTTGGTGAACAACCAACTTTATCACCTATTTCCGTTAATGTCTTATCATTATAAAAGTAATCAATTAAACGATCCCTTTCCTTATCGGTCAACTGTTTTATCGCTTCTTTCAATTCATAGTTCTCTATCCATTGTTCAACGAAATCAGGAACATATATCTCCTTATGATGTGTTTCAGTATCACTATCATTAAAACCGAAAACACTCTCACTTCGGATACTTCTCATTTCATATTTTTTATTGTTATTCCTATAATCACGCCTTACATCAAGAAAAGATATATCCAAAACTAAAAATGGCGAATATGATCTTGCTTGTTCGGGAAAACGTGTTTCAATCTCTTTTTGAGAAAGACTGCTCACGATAGCATATTTTTCAATTCCCGTGTAACCGGGATATTCGTATTTTAATTCAATAACTGTACATTCTTGATTAAACTGCTCCTCAATAGCAGAAATATCATTTTTTAACATTTACTGTAATCTCCTTTGAATTTTGAATTTGGTTGAATCAAAATCCAAAGGCTACGGATATTTAGCGATTAATGATTGCCATTTTAGCAAAAACATTTGACGTCCTTTCCGCCGTAAGCAGTCAGGACGAGCATAAAACAGGGTTAGTGCCAATCGGCACCAACCCTTGTAATTTTGAGTATACAAAGGAAAGGGTACCGATTTTGCTTTTGACCTTTTCGGTCAGTATTGCAATATCTGTATCCTCGCCCTGATGTACACTCAGGCTTGAATATATTTTTAAATGGTGGATTTGCTAAAAAAATCTCTACTTACCACCAACAGTAAAGATGTTACAAATACCCATAAAAACTTTGGGTAATTTTGTCAGTCGAAAATTCTCAAAAACTCAGCTATTATCAGTGATTTAGTCAAATTTCCTCGCTTTCTATACTACTACAAATTGGAAAAATATTTTGCCGAACTATGGTTGCGTTTACCGCAGTATATTGTCGAATGAAAAAAGATAAAAACTGAAAAATGTAAAAAAGCTCAAAAAACAACTAAAATTCTATAATTGTCACATTGAATCAAGCGTGTTTTGGCTATATGGGAGATGTCATATATCGTGAAATAAACCGCTAATTCTAACACTGTTATGTCAGCACAGCACATTGTCTGTACACCCTAAATCGTATATGTAAAAGCAAAAAAAGCCGACACGAACATTTCTAAAATCTCTGATTACAGAAACTTTGGAAACACTCGTGTCGGCTTAATTCATCTTGATTAAACTCAATCATAGAGTTTTATTTTGTTGTGGATGCGAAAACCTTGCATTTGGGTTTTCTGCTTAATTTCGAATTGATGTCAGGATCATCAGCTCAATTAGCTTACTCATAGGGATAGTTTCATATTTGTCCTTGTTGCTCTTTTTAACTTTCAGCGCAGGCTCTCCCGTATCCGTTCTGACACACTCACCAAGCGTAATTCTTTCTTTCGGCGTTTTTATCAAATTAGTTTTCTTCACTGCTTAACTTCCTTCCATACTAACTTCATTTAATCACATAATTTGATACATATTCAATTGAAAGTAAAACTACACTCTTTTTAATCAACTCCTAAAAAACTATATTTCAAACCTTGCACGGGGCAGCAAGGAGAGATTATTTCGTTTTAGAACGATTGTTCGATTGCGTTCTCTATTATATCTCTGTTTAAAAATTTTGTCAAGGTCTTTTTTTCACAAAACTTGAAAATGTATCTCACAAAAACAAAGCCCTCCAAGCACAAAGTGCCGGAAGGCAAAAAATAAATGGTCGCATTATGATTATCCAATGAGAGATAAATGTAATTATCTTAAACTCATATCTATGGGTAACCACATTTCATAGTGCCGTTTATACTTTTCTGTTCTAAAATTACCTCGAATCTAATGTTTGACGATTTCAATTAACAAATTGTTGGTTGCTTCAATTTTTATCCTACCGCCATTCGGAAAGGTTATCATCGGGAAAACATGTCCAAAATCTACACCAAACAAAACAGGAATATTCTCTGGTAGCTTATCAGCAATAATTCTTTTCACAACGTCCGCACTCATTTTACAGCTCTCGTCAAATCTGCCGAATACAACACCCTTTATTCTCTCTGTGCCATAAGCCTGCAACAGCGATTGAAAATTGCGGTCAAACTCATAGATAAAGTAATCGCCCATAATGTTGTCATCTTCAAGGAACAAGACAATATCCTCTGCCTGCGGCATAAACTGAGTACCTTGCAGTAGATTAAGCGTACAGAGGTTGCCACCTATGATCGTTCCTTCACAAGTGCCTTGTTGAATGACGGTATATTCTTTTGCGGTTTGAGAAGGTTTCAGCGTTAAGCTGCCCTCTTTCATCACGCAATCAAAAAATGCTTTTTGCGTATATTCCGGCTCTATCTCAAAACCAAACGTGCTAAAGTGTGCGCCGTGATAGGTCACTAAACCCGTCTTTGCATAAACAGCACTGAGTAATGCGGTGATGTCAGAATATCCGCAGAGGATTTTGGGATGCTGTCTGATGATGTCATAGTCAATATGCTCTAATATTTGGTTAACATTGAAGCCGCCAATAGCTGTTAGGATTGCTTTAACATTGTTGTCGATAAACGCCTCGTGTATATCCTCAACTCTGGATTGGATAGATGATGAATTCCAATCATCTTTTTCACGGCTGTGCTTTGAAAAGGTGACGTGAAAACCCTGTTGTTCAAGATAGAACAAAGCCCTATTGAATATTTCGCCACGAACAATCGCTAAGCTGCGTGACGGAGCAATAACTCTTATCTCGTCACCTTGATTTAGTTTTGGAGTAAGCATATATTATCCCTCCGGTTAATCCTTTCTTGCTATAAAGAACAATCTTGGAAAACGGAAAAGAATTTCACTGTTCTTTTGCATTTTATAACGCTTTTTCAATTCGACGTACACATCATTAACAAAATCGTCTGCATCAGATTCAGTAAGCTGTTCAAGATAAGGGCGCAGCCCTGTACCTTTGTACCACTCAATGATACTTTCATAGCTTGGCATACGATGGCAGTAAGTAGTTTCCCATATTTCAAAGTCATTTGATATACCAAAAAGTACATCAAAGTATTCCTCTGTTGTGAGATTGTTATACTGTCTTGGAGTGATTTTATCGCTCCACTTTGCTGTGTTCACAAGCTCGATAATAATCATATGAACAGGGTGCTCACGCTGCATAGGTATCTGAATCGCAAGAATGCCGTTTGGGTTTAACAATGTCATCAGTTTCGGTAACAGCTCATTATGATTTGGCAACCACTGTATGCAGGCGTTTGAGAATACGATATCAAACTTTTCGTTTATTTCGTGCAAATCACCATTCGCATCGAGATTGATAAACTCAATATCGGGATATAATCCTCTTGCCTTTTCAAGCATTTCATCTGAATTATCCGCACCGATTATCTTGGCGTTTGGAAATTTATCTTTTAATACCTTTGTGCTGTTACCGGGACCGCAACCCAAATCAAGTATGCTGTTAGGAGCAAACTTTTCAAGTCTGTTGGCTAAGTCAATAGCAGGCTGTGTTCTGTCTTTCAAAAACTTTTCGTATTGTATAGGATTCCAGTTTGGCATATATTTAACCTCACAATTACAATTTATATTGCATAAAGTTATCGTTCTTTTCAAAGCCGAAGTTAGAATATAAAAGTACACCCATATCAGAAGCGGTAATTTGGACGGTACCGCATCCCTGTTTTCTTGCTTCGTCAACTACCTTTGAAAGCAATGTCTTTGCGATACCTTTTCTTCGAAAGGCTTTATCTGTAAACATGCTCGACAACAGTCCGATTTTACCGCTTGGGCAACCAAAATAAGGCGGCTTTTCTACAATAGATATTCCGCTTGTACCGATGATCCTATCCTTATCCAAAGCAAGCCAAGATATAAAAGTACCGTCTGACAAATGCCGTAGATAGTAATCTCTCAAATCGGGCGTCAGGTCGATGTCCTCTTTTGCTCCTTCCTCTCGCAACTGATTGATTCGCATTTTTATAAATACATCGAGGTCATTTTCATTTAGTTTTCTGTATGTAATGGTCATAATATCACCTAAATAATTCTGCTATTTCCACTAAACTATTGACTATATAATCGGGTTGCTCTTCTATTGCTTTCGGCTCTGCGTAACTGCCGAAACCTTGTTTGATCCACACAGTTTTCATACCGATTTTGTTAGCCGGAAGTATATCATTATCGATCCTGTCACCGACCATTACCGCTTCTTCGGGCTTGCAATTTGCACGGTCAAGCGCAATTTGGAAAATCCGTAAATCGGGCTTAGCGACACCTTCCTCGGCAGAAGCAATAACAAGGTCAATGTATCTGAGCAAACCGAGCTTCTCTAAACGTTCCTCACTACCCAAGTTCTGATTTGCAATAATGCCAATATGATAACGCTCGCTTAACTCTCGTAATACTTCTTCAGCTTCAGGATAGACGTATTCGTCCTCGCTGTTCCAAGGAGCCATTTTCAAGCCGTATGCTTCAAGTGCCTTGTTGTAACCGCTTTGATTGTATTTTGAAATCTCCACCATTTTATTGTAAAAATCATCATAAGTGACATTTGTGCCTGCTATAGTTCTTTCAATTCTTTTTCGATAGGCTATGCTCTCGTCAATAAGCGTTGAGCCAATATCAAAGAATATCCATTTGGGTTTATTCATAAGTGTTATCTTAACCTTCCATAAGCATTCCTGATTACTCCGCCTGATAAAAGATGTTTCTTCATATTCCTTTGCAAAGATGTGTCTTCGGGAAGAATAGCATAATCAGTTGTTTTTGTATTATACAACCATTCAATAAAATCTGTACCAACTTCGCCTTCATCAAATATCTCAAAGCGGTTTTGAAAATTCAGTATATTTGAGCTTTCGTTTAACATTCCTTTGAGCTGACTATCCAAAAGCCAAGAGTGGCAACGGTATTCAGCATTTGACAGTTCGGGATAATTTGTAGCGAAAAACTGCCTTGCTCTTGCTAAAGAAACATCAATTGCAGAAGGCGAAAAATCAACGTCTGATGGAATATGAATTCCAATTACAATATCCCCGTCAATATGCTTCATTTCATATTCTAACTCACCAATTCTGAACAGGTGACAGCCTGCCTGACGAGTAGTCCACCAATAGCGGTCAAAATACAACTTGCCTGTCATACGATAGGTTTCATCAATAAAGCGAGTGTAGCACTTCGTTGTGGCAAAGTAAATCTCGTCGCTGATACCTTTGCCTTTATAGACCTCGTACACATCAGCAGACGCTTTCAGCATACAAGCAAGTATTTTTATATTATCCTCATCTGCACCGAGTATTGCTTGCAGTTCAGACAATGCTTCAGACATCTTTTCATAATTGCTAAACAACATAAGTTGTTTAGCTACAGAACTGAAATCAAAATCATTTGCAAACTCAATGACACGAGATTTGATTTTAGACTGTAATTTTATTTTTTCACACAATATAAAAATATCCATATCGAGGATCACCAAACAACTACACCTTTTTCAAAATATCCAAGCTGTGATTTGTAGCACCTATCAAATCCTGCCTTTCACAGGTTGCGAAATGATAGGATAACCATTTTGCAAAGGTTTCGTCGTCAAATTCTTCGAGATAATCACGGATATATCTGCTTGCGCCGTCTGTCGCTATCAGCTTAATACGCTCAACGGGGATAGTTGCGTTTAAGCGTTCTATATCCTCTATGCGCACCATTTCAAATAGATCTTTCGGCTCGCTGACACATTTCCAATCGTCGGTAATCATATTCAAATCCATTACAGATTTCAGTTGATTACAACCGAAAACATACTGAATTACCGTCGCTTCGTTCATACAATAGGCAACCAGAATATAACCGCTCGGCTTTGTGATTCTGACAGCTTCTGTCAGTGCGGTTATCTTATCTTCCTCTGAATATAAATGGTACATTGGTCCAAGCAGGAGTGTAATATCATAGGTATTGTCCTTTAACATATTCAAATCAAGCGCATTACCGAGAAAGGTTTTGATGTTCTCGCTACCGTCGAGCTTGCTTTGAAGTATATCAAGATTGTGTTGTACCAACTCTATGGCGGTAACGTCAAAGCCCTCTTTTGCAAGAGTAACGCTGTACCTGCCCGTACCTGCGCCGATTTCTGCAATTTTGCTGTCTGCGGTCAACAGCGGATCTAAATATCTGCGTGTAGTAAGATATTCCACTCTGCCAAGACGGCTGTTTTCAAGTCGTCCATCCTCGTCGTATTCGTTGTAAAAGTTTTCTAAGAATGTATTACTACTCATTGATTAACCTCATATTCTTATCGCCTTGATTTCTATACCTAATACCCCATACTTTTCTTGCTGTTCGGGAGTATAGTATAAATTCATATCTTCGGGTTTAGCGGTTGTAATATCCGATTCTGTGTATCCACATTTCAGTAAAGGTAGTTTCTGATACAATTCAGCGAAGGAATCAAATTTATGTAAAGCGATTACTTCTGCGGTCAGCTTTTCTCCGGTTTCGGTTTGTGAAAACTCAATCATATCGCCGACTTTTATTTTCTGTCGTTTTTCATCATTCAAGCGCAATTCAATAGTTTTTTTACCACCGCATATCATTTCAAACGGGTCGGGATTAAGCTTCATTTTGTGTGTCATATATCATTTTCCCCTCAATGGTTTATTATTTTATCTCTTGATACTCGCCTGTTATTTCTATCGGATTCCCGTCAGGATCTGCAAAAGTAAAATACCAATAAGGCGCAAATACATTGAGATATCGAATCGGTGTTATTTTCTCTGCGATTCCCAAGCTGATGATTCGGTCATACTCTTTCTGTAAATCAGACACAACTATATTGATAAAAGCCTTTCGGCTGTTTTCGCTGTCTACTATTGAAACTGTGTCATCATAAATCGGAAAAGATTCACCCTTCTTTTCAATCTGTTCGGGGTGTTTAGCATCGTAATATCCATTCAGCAAACAAATATTCAGACCATCATTATTAAAAACGGCGAAGCGTTCACCATTTGTTTCGCTGACTTTCATATCTAACACCTTTTCATAAAAATCAAGACTGCGCTGAAAGTCTTTCACTACTAAATAAATCATTCCGTATCTCATTTTCTTATCCTTTCAATTCGTCAATAAATAACTGCATTCTATCTGTGATAAGCTCATCCTTTTTCATTTTTAGCAGAGTTTCTCTGTTTACCCAACGAAAGTCAGACGTTTCGCCCTCTTGCAGCTTAACAGAATTTTTATCGCAATCCGTAATACAAAGATATTCGACATAAGCAGAATGACATTCTGTATCTATCACTCTGCCTACCTCGGTCAGTGTTTCTGCGTAGATTCCTGTTTCTTCAAACAACTCTCTTACGGCACACTGTAACGGTGATTCTCCCACAAGCGCAGATCCGCCTGCAGTAGCTTCCCACATACCGCCGTAGTGCTTTCGAGCATCACGCTGCATAATGAGATAATCCCCGTCTGCGTGACGAACGATAATATCACAAACAAGATGAAAAACGCCGTCGTCGATTTTCTCTCCTCTTGTTAAGGCGATACCTTCTATGAGATTGAAATTTTCGTCATATGCATCCCAAAGTTCCATCTTGTTCTCCTTTTTTATCTCGTTCAAATACTTATAACTATATATTGATTTTACCACGAAACAAGCAATATGGCAATTAGATTTTCTGTGAATCACAAAGCGATATTATGTACATTCAAACCGTGAGCTGTAGCATATTTGACCGTATATGCTGTGCCGCCGGATTGCTCTTTTAAATAGCAAATACACAAGCTGCTGTTATCGACAAGGTGGCGATTTCTTTTGAACATACAATCTCTCGTATATTCCTTTGATGTATAAACAACCTTGTCTGCTTTTTTCTTTATTCTCTCATATTCCGATATATCAGCTGCTTTCCAATTCCTTGTTTGCGACAGACAAGGAAGAACAAGGATCAGGCGTATATTGGGATAATTTTTCTTTAGGTCTAATACCGTTTGAGCCGCAAGGGTATCAAAACCCAACGCTCCGCCTGCACCAAAATAGAGGTATCCGTCATTGATTGCCGATATTATGGCTTTTCTTATTTCTTGTTTTACATTGCCGAGTTTAGTTTGAGGAATTTCTCTGTGTCCTGTAAAGCAACAGGTGTGTTCTCTCATTTCTGCTTTTGTCATCCTTTTATCTCCATTGTTTAATATAGTATATTACCGTTTTATCTAACGATAGTTTATTACAATTATACTATATTATACCGTTTCAGAAAAGGGTACAATTATTACAGAAATGAGGTACGGATATATGGATGCTACTGAGAAAATCAAACAGTTATTAAAACAAAGAGGTTGGTCGGCGTATCGCTTGGCAAAGGAAAGCGATTTATCAGATTCCACCATTGCTAATATAATAAAGCGCAATGCTGTTCCTTCTGTCACTACATTGGAATCAATCTGCAAAGGCTTTGGCATTACAATGTCGCAGTTCTTTGCGGACGGAGAATTGATAGAGGTAAACGATAAAACACGAGATCTGCTTGATTGTTGGTCAGCATTATCCGAGGAACAGAGAGATGCAGCGCTTATCCTCCTTAAAAAGATGAATCAAAAATAATTTTTACCGTGATGAATTTAAGCCATCACGGTAATTTTTCGTCTTTATGGATATAAATATAGCCAAGAGGACTTTTTCGGAAGTATTTTAGCTTTCCACTGTCAATGATCTTCTCTATTTCTTTTCTTGTTCTGTTATTCTGCTCTGCAAATTCTGTGATAGTGAGATATTCGTCACGGATATTGGAACAAGGTACTTCTGTTTTATTGATATACCAAGTCGCTTTATATTTGAGAGGAGTGCTGTATTTTCCATTCTTTATATCTTCAATCAAAGCTGTATAGACCAACTCGTTGATTTTAGCATATTCTCTTGCTGTAATAAAATCCTCAGAGTCAGGAATTCCGTACTGATAGTAAATATTGTCTAACTCCGTGCGGGACGCATACCATTTCTTTCCTAATCGCTTTGCAGTATTATATTTTCCTTTTTTTGCACGGTTTATCATTGATCCCACGGAAAGACCTTTGATTTTCGCATAATCATAAAAGCTGATATAGTCAGCGCCTAAGATAAATATTGTCATATATCCTTGCCTTTCGTATAATCTATGAATTTAATTATAGCATATTATGACCTAAATTGGATATAGATTTTATACAATTATTTCATATTATATTACCAACTTTTTTTGTAAAATATAACTATAGGTGGTGATAACGATATGGATGTCAATGAACGATTAAGACAGATGTTAGATGAACGAGGTCTGACAACATATAAGATGTCCGAGTTATCGGGATTATCACATACAACTTTAGCCAATGTATTTAAGCGGAACACTGTACCTTCCATTAGCACCTTGCAAGCAATTTGCAACGGGTTTGGAATAACTTTATCACAATTCTTTGCCGAGGGAGAAATGGTCGAAATGACACCTGAGTTAAAGGAATTGTTTGAGGGTTGGGTAAATCTCAACACCGAACAGAAAGCCGCCGTAATGCAAATGATTAAAGCAATGAACGGGAAATAATTATATACGCAGAAAAGCTGCCGCCCTCCACGGACGACAGCTTTATCTTTATTTATGGAATTTGTTATAAGCCTTTTCTGCGTTGTTAGCTCTGCGTGAATCCTCATTTGAGTAATCGCCGCAACGCTCATATACTCGCTCAAAGGCAATCGCCGCCGTGCGGGTATCGGATTTCAGAAATTGACTATAAGTAATTCCGTTATAGTTTCCTCCGTAATTTGCAAATTCTGATTTAATCGTCTTTTGCAGATACTCGCATTGTTCCTTGATTGTTGAGCCTTTGAAGCCAGATGGGGTATATCTCAGACACCACTGGCATAAACCGTAAAACTCATCACCGTTATAGTGCCCGATAATGTTCCAATCAAGATTGAGCGTATCGCCGCCGCACTCTCTCATCATATTACCGATGATGCCTGCGGCTACGCTGTCTGAATAGCCGTAGCTTTTCAGATAAGTCCACACTTGCTGAGCTGCGTCACCTGTCGCAACAGTATTATTACCTGAGTAGTAACCATATCCCAAGATTTCTTTGTTACCAATACTGTATTGATTCTCACATACCTTATCGCCGCTATTGCCTTCGATGGTATAAACTGTGCCGCCTTCAACTTTTTCAACGATTCCCGTATGGTCGCCGCTTCCGTCAAGTCCGTCGCTTGCCCAATCGAAGAAGATAATCATACCCGCTTCCGGCTCCTCCGAGCCGTCGAGCCATTGGTCTTTGCTCTTAAACCAATCGACGCCCGTATCTACAACGGAATACATAGGGATAGTGCCGCTTTCAATATAGCCGCACTCATTCGCACACCAAGAAACAAAGCAACAGCACCACTCAACACGGGAGCTGAAACCGTACCAGCTCCAATAAGGCTTTCCGCCGACGTTTCCAAGCTGTTCCTGCGCTATAAGGACAATATCGCTGTTAGAGCCTGTTACTCCGTGCAACAACTCTCGCCACAAATCGTTGTTCTCGTCTGAAAGTAACTGACGGCACATTTTCTTCTGTTCCGCAGTAAACCCTTTATTTGTCATTATCGTTTCAAGGTCAACGTGGGACACGGTTATATAAAGGGCTTTCTTTTGGACTTGCTTATTAACTTTCTTGACCTTGCCGTCTTTTTGCTTTTCCTCAACCTGTTCGGTTTCGGTGTACGTTTCTATTCTGTGGTCAATCTTGTTGATTTCCCAAAACAGATTACGGATATATTCTTCCTTGCTTTCGTCAAGGGTGATTACCTGTACTTCATCAGGATTTGCAGGGTGCGTATTTGTCATATTGTAAGCAACGGCATAAACCGCAAGGACTTCCTTCCATTCTGCTTTTGAGCCTGACATTTCAAGTTTATCGTGAGGGTTATCGGTCTTTATATCTGTAATCTTCTCGTTAAACTCATTATTGATACGAGTAATAATGTTGTGCATTGTGTACTCGCCGTCATTAGCCTTTGCAGAAGCAAATAACCCGTACACGCTCCAACAAAGGAGAGCTATCAGACAGATAACAAGGATCACGACAACAGATACCCAACCTCCGGCTATAATAGCTGAAATGAGTTTTTGTAATGCCGCTATGATAGCCTTGATTATCTTAATCAAAAGCTGAATCGCCGCCTTTGCCGCTTTAGCAGCTAATTTTGCCGCTTGCTGGGCAGCTTTGGCGGCTTTCTGCGCTGCCTTTGCCGCCGCCTTTGCGGAACGCTGTGCGGCTTTTGCGGCTTGCTTCGTTGTCTTGATAGCTGCCTTTGATGTCTTTTCAGCCGTCTTAACAGAGGTCTTGACGGTTTTTACTGTACCTTTTTGAGCTGTTTTTACGGTTGCCTTGCCTGCGGATCGGGCTGATTGCTTAATGGTCTTTGCCGAAGATTTCTCAACAGTACGAATACTTTTCCGTCCTGCGCTGTTGGTGGCTCGGATAGATTTCTCTGCGGATTTCTTAGCAGCGTTTTTTGAAGCTCGCTCGGCTGAGTTTTTTACTGTATTCTCAGCGCTGTTTTCGACCTTCTTCTTAACTCTGTTTTCGATTTTCTGCTCAACCTTATCTTTGACCTTTTCTGCGCCTTTGTGGACAGCCTTTTTAGTTTGGTGGACTGTTTCTTCCGTTACACGCTTAGTACCGGATTCCATACGGTCAGAAGCGTACTCGGTTTCGTTATGCTCCTCGGCTTCTACGGAATGTTCCGCTTTGTCTTTCGTCTGAATATACGCTTGTTTCATACGGCTGGCGGCAATCCGTCCTTTATCAAGAGTTCGGATCGTGCCTTTTACCGTATCTCTTGTCTTAATATCAGCCAAATAATTGCCTCCTTTCAAAAAAATGTAAAGAAAAACTCTGACTGGATTTCTCCAATCAGAGCTTTGATAGTTTATTTAGTTGTATAAATCAGAATTTATAGGTAATCGTAGTATCCTTCTTTCCCAAAAAGAATACTCTCCATTTCACCATCAGGAGCATATATTCCTATGGATTTCTCAATAGACAGCGGTCCGTCCTCATCCTCTGCAAGAAAAGGGAAAACTTCATACGCTTCATCCAAAGAAATGGGAAATATCTGCTTCCCGTCGATATTTACATCCGTTTCGGAAAAGATTTCAACTGCTTCACATTCATCATTTCCGTCATAGTAAACGTGGCAAAATCCAAAATCATCAGTCATCGTTTCTGATTGGGGTGTTTTCCTGAATTCCACAGCATCTCCCCAGACCGATCTGACTTCGCTTCTTTTCATTCCAAATCTTATTCTGTCCACACCAACCAATGGAATAGCATTAAGTGTCATTTGAATCCCCTCAATAAATCACGATTTATTCTACTACGATTATACCATATCAGTTTATATTTGTCTATCATTTAAAATGCCTGTAACGGGCTAATATTGAAAAATCAGGGGTAAAGGTAAAACTACCTTCACCCCTCAATTACTGCACTTGAAAAGCCGCATAAATACTGACTTTTTCAAGCTAACTTTGTACACTTTTCAAACGCCTTTTTGCCATACTTTCAGCGTTAATCTTTCTGTGCCTACGTTTAGCGCAATCAACACAATATTTCTGATTGTTTCTCTTGCTCTTAGGCACAAACGCCTTTTTGCAATCCTGACAATACTTGATATTGACAGGACTTAAAATTCCCGCTTCAAGTAATGGCTCTGTCGGTAAAACTGCCGCCCGAAAATAGTTGCAGCATAGAGAATAGGAAATACTCTGAACGCAAACACACGGCTCGTCGTCATCAAGTAGCAGGCAGTTTCCGTCCTGATAGTTAGCGCATAAGTGCTTTATCAGCTTATTAGCTTGGCGGCGTTGCTGTATGTTCATTCGTGGCAGCATAATCTCACCGCCTTATCTTGTTGTACGTTTTGCTACGACAACAAGTCTGCCGTTGTTGTTCGTGTATTCACAGGTAGCGAGCGTCAGGAGCTTATCGCCTTGCTTTGCCGATACTCCTGTTTCATAGAAAGATAACGCCTTGCATTTGCTGATAAAGCTGCTGTAATGCTCGGAATCATAAGCGTTGACAAATTCATAAAACTTAAATGTGTTCTTATTGCTCTCGTCAACGGGGACGGCGAACACGGCGAGAATATCATAGTTCGCTTTCTTGTTCAGCGTATCGAAGCTGATTGTCTTATGGGACGACCAATAATCTTTGCTACGATAATTCTCAAGCCCCGCAAACATAGAGCCGTCGTTCATATGGTGAGCGTAAATGATTACATTGTCTGAGGGAGCGTCAACATCACAATTCGCCTGAACATACGGACAGCCGTACACGGATTCATTCTTGTAGAAATCGTGATTGAGATAGTAGTCGGGGATCTTCTTTGTCTGCATTACGGGATAGTTAATGACAGTATCGTTAATCTTAATCCAACCTACCATATCAGGGTTAGCGCTGGGATTCATATTGGTAGTATAGCTCTCAGAGCTTCCGCCGCTTACACCGCCGTTTCCACTACCGCCGCTAACCGTTGTGTTATCCGTATAAGGATTGATGGGTGCTTTGGTCGGTGTAGGCGTTGCGCTTTCCTCCGTAGCCGAAACTTCTTCGGCTACGGATTCATACATCTTCTTGTTGTTGTCGGATTCCACCTTGTTCTTGATGTGGAAAAAGGTGCTAACGCCGCAGACAGCAATCAGCACCGCAAGACCGATAATGAGGATTTTCTTTTTCATAATGGTCGTCCTTTCTTTATGCTGCCGTGCCTTCGCCCGGCTTGGTGGTCATCAGCTTGTAGAGCTTGGTGTTCTTGGGGAATTTATTTGCGAACGGTACAAGGGAGCTGCCGACCTTAATCAAGCCGTGTCCTGCGTCAACATTGGTGATATACGAAAGCTGTAAATCGGAAATATTAAGCAGACGTGCAAGCTCCTCTCTGTCGGTGGAAGCCTGATTGAGCATTACGATAAATTCGGAGTTTGCGAGCATTGTACGGGCTGTGTGGCTCTGGAGAAGGTCATCGACATTCTGTGTGATACCTGTTGCAAAAGCACCGTACTTTCTGACGCGTTTCCAAAGGGTAAAGAGGAAGTTTGCGGAATACTCGTGTTGGAACAGGAGGTAGATTTCATCAATAAAGATGAATGTTGCCTTACCCTTCGCTCTGTTCTGCGTGATACGGTTGAGAATACTGTCCATTACGACAAGCATACCGATTGACATAAGCTGCTTGCCGAGGTCAAGAATATCGTAGCAGATAAGGCGGTTGTCAGTATCCACGTTTGTCTGCTTTGCAAATGTGTTCAGCGAGCCGTCCGTAAACAGCTCAATCGCAAGGGCGATACTCTGTGCTTCCGGCTCCTCCTGTCTGAGCAGTTCTTCACGGAAGTCCTTTAAGGTCGGCACTTTGCCTGTGTAGTTTCTCTGCTGATAGCCACGATAAACATTGGCGGTACAACGGTCAATAATGGACTTCTCCTTTGCGCCGAGGGGTACAAACTGTTCGCAGAGGGACATAATAAACTCGGATTTGAGGATAACGGGGTTAGCGCCGTCGCCGTACTCCTCGGACATATCCATAGCGTTGATATGGTTTTTAGAGGTAGCTGAGATATTGATGACCTCGCCGCCGAGAGCATTGACAAGTGCTCCGTACTCACGCTCAGGATCTACGATAATAACATCTGCGCCCGTTGCGAGAATGATATTTACAATATCACCCTTTGCAAAGAACGATTTACCGCCGCCGGATACACCGAGGACGAAAGCGTTACCGTTAAGGAGCTGCCTGCGGTCAGCGATAATCATATTCTTTGAAATGACGTTCTGACCGTAGTAGATTCCGTTCTCGTGGAATACGTCCTGCACACGGAATGGCATAAGGACGGAGAGGGATTCTGTAGTCAATGTACGGAAGCTGTCAATCTTGCGTACTCCGAAAGGCATAGCGGTATTCAGACCGTCCATCTGCTGAAATTTCAGAGTAGCAAACTGACAGAGGTGTTTTCTTGCCGTAGTCAGGATAGCTTCGGTATCGTTGTCGAGCTGTTCCTTTGTATCAGCCGTGTGTACCATTGTCAATACGGCGAACATCATACGCTGGTCACGGGTAGTCAGGTCATCGAGAAACTCCTTCATTTCCTTTTTCTGCTGTTCCATATCGTAAGGGACGGTTGCGGAGAAGTTATTGTTGGCGTTCTGTCTGCGCTGCCAATTCGTAATGTTGGTTTCAACGCCGAGCAAACGGCTTTCCGCTTCTCTCACGGCTTCATCAGTCGGAACAGGGATAACGTCGATAGACAACATCAGATTGCGGTTAAGCTCCGTAATCTCGGAAATCATACTGTCCTTGATATAGGACGCATACTCACGCATAAAAAGCACTCTGCCGTATCTGTCGCCAATCTTGAAATAGTCCTTTTCAAACTCCATAGAATCGGGACAGATATAGTCCTTAAAGCTGTGACCTTTCTGACGGTTTTCCTTGATGTCAAAGTGATAGCTGCTTTCTTCACCGACACGGTAGAAGTCGTGAAAGATACGCAGTCGTTCCTCGGCATCAAGCTCCGTACACTTACTGCCGAGCTTACTCAAATGGGCAATCATATCATTACCGACACGGCTGAAATAAGTGCGGGCGTCCTCGATATTCTTCTTGCAGACGGATACCGTGATGTACTTGTCCTGAACCATAGAATTTGCGCCCGTCGCTTTTTCGAGGAGCATTTGGTTGTACTCCTTGCGGTACTCGTCAAGATAGTCGCCCTTGAGAGGAATCAGGATAGACTTCTCAAAGTCAAGGCGGTTAAGTCTGCGGTTGTTAATGGTGATTTTAGTGGTTGCTCCGCTATCAAAGCTGTTGAGCAACTCTGAGTATTCAAGGAACATTTCTTCCTTGTCCTCACGGGAAGCGACAGCATAATTAATATCAGTGAATTTGAAAGTCTTTGTAAACTTATCTTTACCGATACGGAAGATGCCGTCGCTATAAATAGCAGTAACAGGAATAACGTCCTGAACGCCCTTCGGGACGACAAATCTTTCCTTATCCTGCTTACTGATAGCTCTTAAAGTTTTAATCATTGGCTTTCATAGCCTCCTTTTGCTTTTTCTCAATTACGGGCTTCATCAGCTCGTAGTAGGTATTCGTTGATTTGAATGTCAGCTTTTTGGGGGTAAGAAATTCGGATTTCACCCAAGCGACAATGAATTTCTCGGCGGTCATTCCGTTGTATTTGACAAAGCCCAGCGCTGCAAACGGAGCTGCTGCGATAATGCAAATCCAAGACGTGGTTTCTGTACCAAGCGTAGGCTTCAACAGGAAAAACACGCCAACCGAAACCGCAAGCGCACAGACAGAAAAAATGATCTGTCTAAGTGACAGACCAAAGAATACTGCTTCTGTATAGTTACGGATTTCTCTGTTAATCTTAACTTCCATTAAGCGTAAATCTCCTTTCTTTCCGGCGGGCAGCTTCAATTTCCTCTTTGCAAACACATTCTCCCGCAAGGCATTTCACTTTACCTCTGCGTCTGCCGCCGAAATATAAGCAGTATTTGCAATTACAATCTTCAAGGGTATAGCCCTCAAACTTGTTATATATCTTTGTGTTGTTCTTCATAGCTTACAGTCCCATCATCTCACGGATAATGCGATCAGACATCTTAACCGTGCCGACGAGTACCAGCATATTGAATACAAGCTCACCGATGTACGCCCATACCATTGTGACAGGCGGTGCGTCCGCAGCCACAACAGGCGGCGAAGATACAAACAGTGAGAAAATAATGCAGGCTAATACGATAACCGCACCTTCCAAACAGACGGCGCAATAGCTTTTAAGAAAGCTCTTGCCGACGTTCTGCGTAGGCTCACCCGCAAAAGTCGAAAGCGGAATAGGAGCAATAGCCGTGTACATATAGAGCTTGAAGAATCTGCCGTACACGCTCATAATCATAATGAAGGACATTATGGTGATGAACAGTCCGCCGATAAGCGTGACCGCCCACAAGGGAATACTCTCCCAAAATCCGCAGTTTTCGATAGCGGATACCAAGTCGTCCGGCAATACGGTGTCCGTTGCTGATGAAACGCCTGCGGCTGTCATAATTGAAGCGATACCGCTTTGCACGATTCCAAACAAAGTTGTCATCAACTCCATTCCTTGCGTGATGACCGCCTTTGCCAAGATGAATCGGACAAAGAGCTTTACAGCGTGTTCGGGCTTTTTCAAGTCCGTAAAGCTGCCGCACGTTTTAACTACGCCTATCACAAAGAACAGGACTAATAAGCCCGTGCCGAGAGCCTGCATTGCGGTGTTGACATTGGTGATTGCCGTCCAGATACCGCCGCCCTTAAAGTTTTGCGGGGAGGTAAGGATCAGATTCCACAACTCGGTAACTTTGGCGTTCCAAGTGTCGAGTGCGTTTTGTAGATTACCTACAACCCAATTATCGGACATTTAAGCACCTCCTTAATTTTTTCGGGGTATGGCCGTGAAACAGCCATACCCCTCGTTCTGTTTAAGAGCCAATAATGAGGTTGAGGATTTCCTTTGCAAAGGTGATGATAACACCGCCCGCAAGGGTAAGAAAACCGTTAGCTCTCTGTGACGGATCGTGTGATTTGAGCGAAAGACCAATCTGCACAACTCCGAAGCCTGTCAGAATAAGACCAATCGCACGGATTAAACCGAAGATGAAGGTGGAAAGATTATTGACTGCGGTTAAAGCGCCATTGCCGTCAGCGGCAAAAGCCGTTACGGTGAAACAGCTCACAATGAGCATTACCGCAATAACGACGGCGCAGTAGGTACGAAAACCTCTCTTGACCTTTCCCTTCATCGGAAGTCTGTTTGTATTTGAATGGTTGTTAAATAATCTCATTATTTTTATCCTCCTGTATAAGATTAAATTGAATTTGCAAGTCCTCCTCGGACAATAACTCAAAGCTCGTATCAGATATGGGTATATCTTCAATCTGCTTTTCATCGACAACTATGCCAACAGTAATAGTGGCAATATCATCTTTGACTTCGCCGTGTCTATAAACATCGGCTTTACCGTCAGCCGTCAAGCTGACATTAGGGTGCTTCAAGATGTCAAACTTGAAGTCCTTTATCGGACGCTCACCTCGTATAAAGAGGATTGCGTATTGGTTATCAAGTAACCTGACCTCATCAGGTGTCATCAGCTCTCTGCCGCTTATCTGATAGTTGGTAGAATAGCTGCCGCTATGACCTGTGCTTTTGCCGTAGGTATTGGTATCAATGGTTTCTTTACCAAGCAGCTCAGACACATACTTGTGCGTACTCTGTTCGTTGCCGCCAAGATATAGAAACTCGTCGCAGTTACCGACGATGCTTTCCCATTGCTTTTCAAACAGCGCCTTGAGCTGTGCCAAGTTCTGTAAAATAATGCTGACCGAAACGGCACGGGAGCGCATAACCGAGAGTATCTTATCGAAATCATCGGGGAGCGAAACATTCGCAAACTCGTCCATCAGGAAATGGACGGGAACGGGGAGCGCTCCGCCGTGTATGTGGTCGGCAGAATAAAAAAGCTGTTGGAATAGCTGTGTGTATAGGATAGATACCAAGAAATTGAATGATGAATCGTTATCAGGTATCAGCGCAAACAGGGCGACCTTCTTTTCACCCATAGAGGGTAAGTCCAGCTCGTCCGTAGAAGTCAAAGCCGCAAGGCTTTCAAGGTTAAACTTTTCAAGTCTTGCGGCAAGTGTAATTTGTATTGACTTTAATGTTTTAGCTGAGCCTGAGTGATAGGAATGATAGTATTTGAGTGCGATATGGTCGGGATTCTCAAATTCCAAATCATTGAACAGATTATCGAGGGGCGAGGGAACATTGCTGTCCTCGTCCTCAATTTCTGCGGCTCTTAGCATTTCCATAACCATAGCGAAGTTCTGTTCTTCCTCCGGCGCTTCATAGTGTAAATAGAATACTAACGCAAGGAGGAGCATTGAAGCAGCCGTGTCCCAAAAGGGATCATTGGACTGCGAGCCTTTCGGCGTGGTGGACTTAAACAGGTTTGTAACTAAACGCTGAATATCGTTGTCATCACGGAGATAGACAAACGGATTGTAGCAATGGCTCTTTTCCATAGAGATCAGGTCAAGCACACGCACCTCATATCCCTTTGCTTCAAGCAATCCGCCTGTGTCACGAAGTATCTCGCCTTTAGGATCGAGAATGACAAATGACGTATTGCATTGCATAAGGTTTGGCTTACAGTAGAATCGGGTTTTACCAGCGCCCGATCCACCGCAGACCAACGTGTTGAGGTTGCGCCTGTGCTTCTGTGCGTTGATACCGATACGGACATTCTGCGTCATCAGCTTATTATCAGACGGCGGAGATTGACGGTATTTTCTATCAACGGCTTTTGCGTTGCCCCACTTAGCGGAGCCGTGTTCTTCTCTGCGTCGGTAGTTCCTGCGTGTGGAAAAGTAAATACCTATGCCCATTGCGTAGGCGGCAAGCAAAAAGAGGACAGTTTTTAAGCTGTCCTCACAAAGCTGTATTTGGAACGGGTGTTCAAAGGACTTCATCAGTCCCGTCACAATTTCCGTTAAGCCGCCTTTTACAAACGGGGCAATCAGTAGCGATAACCACACTACGGGAACGATACCGATTGCGGAAAGAATGATAGCTGACTTTCTGTCGCTATCTTGCATTATCTCTGTCCCTCTCGATTACCTTAACCTTACGATAAGGGGCGTTACCGATTTTGAGGATAAGGTCGTCGTAAATATCCGTAGGCTTGCCCTCGGCAATACGAACGTTTCGGGAATCATTTAGGGACTGAATGACGGCGCTCTGTTCGTTATCATCGAGTGCGATATGATACATAGGCTCTTTCATAACAAACACCTCCGTCCTTATCTTGCACGGTCAGCCGTGCGCTCCTGCTGCTGGCGATAAAGCTCGTCGGAGATACGGGAGTGAATATCGCTCATAGCCGTTCTGACTTTGGAAAGCTCCGCACGAACATCTTTCGGCTCTTTATCCTTCCACTCAGCGGGAACACGGTCAACGGCAAAGCTCTTGGTGTCAACGCCGTACTTTTTACAGAGCATATAGCCGATGCATACCGCCTGAAAGCTCATATCCTTGCGGCTGAAGCTCTCGCTTCTGCTTGACAGCTCAGCGTAGCCGAGTTCCAGGGCAACGCCCTGAAAGAGTGCTACGCTGTCGCCGACGCCCTTCTTGATGAAAAGGGTATCCTTACTGTTATCGTAGTACGCAACAGCGTCGGGATTGGGAAGCTGTTCGGCGCTCTCGCAGTTCACGGGCGAAGTGTTAATCATAATGGTAACAAGATTTCTCGGATCACGGTTGACCGTAGGAGCAGGCTTGCGTCTGCCGTTTGTCTGTGTAACGTCGAAAACCTTTTTGACGTTATAGGAAATGCCCTGTGTGCCGTCGGCTCTGGTGTAGTCAACAGGCTCAAGAATCGAAATGCTCTTTGCGCCTTTCTTGATACGGACGTTTTCTTCACGCCAACCGTCAAAGTCCTTGAGCTGAGTAGCTTCGGGACACTGCTTATAGATAAGCAAGGCGTTTGCTGCCGAGTACCTGTCCATACGAGCCTGCGTGTCGAGAAACTTCTGAAACTCGGTGGGCGAGGATACCACATTGGCAACGGCGCTGTCTACAAGCTGATAGACGGCTTCCTTTTCCTCTTTCTTAAACTGCTTATATTCTTCGGGAGAACGCTGCGGCTGACGATAGCCGTTTTTTCTCGCCTTAAAATCGTTGGTCACAGATATTACCTCTCTTTCGATTTATAATGCTTAGCCTTCTGTTTCTTCTTAGGCTGCTTGTGTTTTGTCTGTCTGGTTTTTGAAGGAGTTTTCTTCTTCTCCTGAATGTGTTTAGGCTGATAACGCTCTGCTTCTTTCTTTTGCCCTGCGGCGTGTTCAGCCTTATAACGTTCCAGCTTTTCCTTTACGGAAGGCTTTTTGCCGTCGGACTTGGAAGTACCCTTATCAGTGTTCGTATCTTGTTTGCCTGAGTTTTGCCTTGACTGAGGGCTTTTGTCGGTCTTGGCAGCAATGGGGTTTTCGTGGGCATTTTCCCTTTTTTCGGAAGGCTCTGCCATAGCTTCCTCGACGATAATCTCTCCTTTGGATTTAACGGGTTCCTCAATCTGAGTTTCCTTTTTATCCTTTTCCTTTGACTTCTCAACTTTCTTAACGATGGAAGCCTTGTCAACCTTGGAGAATTCAAACCTGTCTGCGATACGCTGAATTTTTGAAGCGTCCTCCGCACGGGCGATTACATCAACCGTAGCGTTTGGATCTTTGCTGTTCTTATCACGGAGGACAGTATATAAAACACCGTAGCGCTTAGCCTGTTCGGTAAACTTTTTTAAGTCTTTGTTTTTGAAAGTAAAAACTTTCAAAGGGCTGCCTGATTTAATCATCTGTGTCAGCCGAGTTTTGCCCTTAGATTTTGATTCCTGTTTCAGCGTCGAAGCGAGCAGAGGTACTAATTCCTTAATCCCCTTGCCGGACAGCTTGACAACTTCCTCAAAACCTTCAAGGTACAGCCTGACTAACATTTCGGCAGCGTCACCGCCGTTGGTCATATTCACGGCTCTCCTTTCCTTTGGTTTTTTCTTCTTCTGCAAGCACTTGTTCGAGGTGTTCCTTCATCAGTCCCGACCTCTCGGCAATGCCGTTGCAGAGTTTCACTTCCTTACGGAGTGTCCGTAGTTTCTCTGTGATTTGCGAAATCTTTTCCTTTGCCTGTGACAGCTCAACATCATCAATCTTTCTGCGTGTCATTTTTCGGAGATCTGTTCTGTCGGCAGTAAGGGATTTAATCTCGCCCTCAACAGAGGACTTATATTGTAAAAGCTGCTCGTCGGTCTGAATGCCATGCTTTCCGAGCAGCCTTGTCTGTTCGCTCAGTTCATCGAGTTTCAACAACTCCTCTTTGAAATAGTAGTGAATCTGAGCGCTGTTAAGTTTTCGGTAGCTCGGCAGCTTGCCAAGCCGATAGCAGTAGTAAAGATAAAGACCGTATAAGCCGCCGATTTTCCGTATCTTATCTCCCCGTGTGGGAAGTCGATACTGACGGCTGACTACTGTGAGTTTGGTGTAACGGTGCATACCGACACGGCTTCTGTTTTCTTGTAACCGTCTGAGGATAGCTTCTCTCGTATAGTCGTCGCCAACTCTGTTCAAACGGATAGACTTCGTATAGCCGGGCGGCTTGACAGTCCAATACTTCCTGCGTGGGTTAAAGTCATAGCCGTAACCCATATCTCTCAGAGCATAACCAACCTCTGCTACACTTTTGCTGTGTTCAAGAGCGTGGTTGATAGCGTCACGGATCAGTTGATACCTGTTCGGCATACCCGCTTTTTCGAGCTTTTCAAAATAGTAATTGGTAGGTCGCTCAAATTTGGGATTTGGATTGAAATGCAAGCCATACTCTTTACAAACAGCGTCGGCGATATGTCTAAACTTAAACCAATTCTTTTCATTATCCACCATTCGCTTGCCGTCAACAAAAGAAATACTGTTGATAACGAAGTGACAATGCAAATGCTGAGTATTAATATGGCAAGTTACAACCACCTGAAACCGCTTGCCCCAAGCTCGGCGAGCAAACTCCATTCCAACCTCTTGCGCTTTCTCAGGAGTGATGTCCTGCTCCTTGAAGCTCATATATCCGTGATAGGCTTGAATACCGTCTGTCTTACCAAAATATTCTTTGGTCGTTATGAATTGGTCACGAGCAGTTGAGGGGTTGCAGTTGATACCGTCAACAAAAAATTGTTTCTCGGTTTTCTCCTCGTCCTTTGCATAGGTGAGAACATCGGCAAGTGCCTGATACTGCTCCTCGGTATATTTCGGGTTGCGGGTTTTATTAGGATTGTTGGCGTAGTCAATAACCTTCCCTAAGTTGGTTTTGACCGCCCATAGCTTTGTAACTGCCATTTCAAATCCAATTTGTCAGGGCGTAAGAACACGCTCTCAATATCTGCCTGAAATTTGTGCCAACGCTCCGCTTCACGGTAGAGCATTGGAGCGTCAACAAAGCCAAGTGAGTTTGCTTTTGCGGCGAGCTGATTGATATTGTTGCCGATAGCCGACAACTCTCGCATAGCTTCAAAGAAACGCTCGTCAGGCTTTTCCTTTGGTGCGTAACCTTTCATCAGCAAACGAATAAGTGATGATTCATTCAAGCAAGTCATAGCTGCCTTGCGCTGCCAATCATCACGCTCCTCTTTGGTCAGGCGTATATGCTTATCATAGCTTCTCCTCATCGGCGGTCTTATCCTCCTTATCCTTCATCTCGTAATGATTCAGGCGGTTGATTTGAAGCAGACACATCATAGTCACACCAAGAAAGCCGCCGAGGAAACAGCCGAGTATGAATAAAAGAATTCCGTTCATTATATCAGTCCTTTCTTTACGGGGTATTAGGGGGCAGCCCCTAACAAGCTCTGCACTGTTTTATCCGCTTCGTGGATACAAACAGTATGCTTGCTAAGATTATACATCTCACACAGGGCTGCCGATTTCTTCAAGGTTTAGCGTTCCATATCACGATTTTTCGGTTTAACCGGATAGGCTTTAATCTGTCCGTTTTGCTTGTAAAACCGTTCAGGATATTTGAATTTCTCGGCGTATTTCTTCTCCAAATCTTTCGGAAGGCTCTTAAAGTTTTCCGATCCAACAGGAGCATACGCAATAAAGAAATCTCCGGCGATAATCTCAATCATTTCCTTGCTATGCTCGTCATAGACGGCTCTATTCAAGGAGCTGCCGTTCATTTTGCCTTCCTCGTTGCAGATTAAAGCGACCTCATCATCAAAGGGCATATATTCCTCAATATACCCACCGACAAGCTGCTGCATTGCTTCAAGGGAGTTGTCAATAGAAACCGTTTGCGGTAACTTACCGACCTGCAAATAGAGAACGGTAATCTGATTTTTGCTGACGGTATCCTGTGCTTTCTCAGGCGCAAAACTAATCGTCTTGAAGCCGAAATTGTCGCAGTAGTAGAAACCTTTTTCTGTGTTATCGCTCTCGACAATCTCGACAACATCGGACACCGAAAGCGATCTGCCTTTATATCCTGCGGGGTGTTCCTCGTTGAATTTTCTGTAAACATCTTCAAGCGAATGGCAGTCAACATCACCGCTGAAAATCTTGTCGTAAATCTCAGCCTTGACCATCTTACTGCCCGTGAGCTTTTGTACTTCGTCCAATCCGAAGAACATCAATCGTTTATCGTCACGCTCGTGGTTGATTTGATAAATGTTAATCTTCATCTATCGGTCATCGTTCCTTTCCTTGTATTTATGTTTTTGGATATTCAGTTGTAAACATAAAAAGTCGTTGAAATCCTTGCCTTGCGGCGGCGGTAACAGGGCGACCTGATACTCTTTTTGAAGCCTATTTTTGAGTGCAACGGCGGCTTCTCTGCCTTTGCTGTCGCTGTCAAAATGGATAGCGATTTTCTGTGTGTGCGGGTGTTCTTGCAGATAATTCACAAGAGCAACAGGGACTTTCACAAGTTCCTTTTCTTTGTTGGGTGAGTAGATTCCCGCAAGGGATAACAGATTGAAACGGCGGTAATCATAGCCCCTCATTTTCAGTAATGTAGCGTAAGATAAAAGGTCAATGGGACATTCAAAAATGTGGACTGTGTTGCTCTCGCTGTTCGCCAATCTGAATGAATAATGCTTATCACTACCCGAACAGTCGCCCAAAATCCGCATACTGCCCGTCGCTCGGTAGGAAGCGTACCTCGGTTTGTTTTCCTTATCAAAGCCCACAAAAACAACATTATGGTACGGAAGGCTCTCGAAAATCCTCCCCTCGGCTACGCATAAATCTATCAGCTCTCGGTCTATTCCTCTGCCGCTTAGATACCTGTAAATCACTCTGTTGGAAGCACTTTTATCCGGCAGAAGTAAAGGCTTCGGCTTTTTGTTTTTCTTCTGTTCTACATAGACGGGCGGCTCAACCGCACACTTTCCGATGATAGTTTCTACGGCTCTCGTGAAGCCTAAACCTCGTACTTTCACGAGGTAGTCAAGGGCTGAGTAACCTCCATATCCCCTTGACCACCAATACCATTTACCGTTGGAAATCTTCAAGCTGTCGTGGCTGCGGGTGCAGTAGGTGTCTGCGGAAAACTTGACCAACTCCTGCGGCTCGTAGTTCTGCAAATAAGTGAGCAAGTCCATTTCTCTCGCTTTGGCAACAGCCTGAGCGTCTATATACGGCATAGCCATTATCTTGCGTCGAGCGTCTGATTTTTCATCTCACGCACCGCCGAAGTCGCACGGTCTTTGATGGTATCCCGCAGTATATCGTTGTAGCTGTAATCGTTATGCAGCCACTCGCTGTAAAGAGCGTCAAGCGGATGGCTCAGGCGAAGCAAAGCTCTTGCTTCGTTCTGAGTAAGGTTGCTGTCGCCGATACTGCACACCAAATCTTCCTTGATAACCTTCTCATAAGCACGGCTCAGCGCTTCGTTGGCAGGGAGCTTTTCAAGCTCCTCTACCAATTCCTTGTGTTCCTGTGTGACCTTCTTAAAAAGAAGTTCATTGTAATTTTTGTCTGTCATAACAGTAATTCCTCCTTATCGTTCTTCTCTGTTGTTTCTGTCCCGTGTCTGCTGTGAATCCTTTTCGTCAGGCTCGCCGCCGACAACGGGAACGTCGCCCTGATTCATATCGAGCAAGGCGTTCAGCTCGGTCAACCGAGCCATTTTTTGTTGTAATTCGTCCTCTTGGGCGAATGGTTTTTCCACCTCGACCTTTGCGGTTTCAAGCTGGGCTTGTGTGTTTGCGAGTTGTTCTTCCGCTTTATTCAGGCGGCTTTCAATACCGTCGATAGCGTTATCCAAACGTGTGATATTACCGTGAATATCTGTGCCGAGTGTAACGTGGTAAGAGGAGTTTTCCCTAAGAGTTACTACATAAGCTCGCTCATACTGATTAAACTCAATTTCCATCTTGAAACCACGATATTCACCGAGAATCTCTGTATCGGCGTTTGTTTTCGTTTTGCAAAACTCGATGATAGCTTTGCCCGCTTCGGCTTTATCCTTGTATTCAGTACCCTGAATTGTCATACCGACAAACTTGCCGTCAATTTCCTTCGGGTGCGTTTTTTGGATTTCCAAATCAGCTTTTAAGCCTTTGATTCGTGCTGTTTGCAAAGCGATTTCCTGCGGATAAAACTTGATGATTTTATCTTCAAGGTCGTACTTCTGAGAGAGGTAATAGGATTTAAGCATTTTCAGTTTGTTCACCTGAATATCCAAATCCATCTTCTCTTTAATGTACGGATTGCCTGTCGCCAACATCTTAATCTCGGCATAGGAAAGAGCCGTGTCGTCAATATCCTCGGCGGTACGCACAGGTGATTTGCTGGTCATAATCTGAGCCGCAAACTTCTGTTTACCCTCGACGAGCTGATACAAATATGCGTCAAAGGTTTCCTCTGTTACATATCTGTATATCTCAACATCAGGGTTTTCGTTGCCCTGTCTGATGATACGTCCCGAACGCTGCTCAAGGTCGCTTGGTCGCCACGGACAATCTATGTCGTGCAAGGCTATGAGCTTATTCTGTACGTTTGTACCTGCACCCATTTTCTGTGTAGAGCCAAGTAAAACTCTGACCTCGCCCTTACGGACTTTTTTGAAAAGCTCCTGCTTCTGTACCTCGGTTTTTGCTTCGTGAATAAAGCGGATTTCGCTCTCCGGCACACCTCGCTCAATCAGCTTTTGTCGTATATCCGTATAAACGGAAAACTCAGCGTCCGGCTTCGGAGTTGAGAGGTCGCAGAACACAAGCTGCGCTGATTTCTTATCGGTGTTATCCTGCCAAATCGTAAAAATATTATCTACGCAGGCATTGATTTTACTACCCTCGTTATCAGGGAGCATAGGGTTAATCATACGCTGATCGAGGGCGAGCTTGCGTCCGTCATTGGTGATTTTCAGCATATTGTCTACGCTCGGATCAACATTACCACCTCTGACTTTTTCAGCTCGCTCGGCGAGGTCTGCAACCATCGTCTTTTGCATTTCGGACGGTTTCACGGCGACATTGTGATAGTGCGGCGTTGGCGTCGGCAGATTTAATGTATCCGCCGTCTTTATATCCGCAACCTGTTTGAACATCGCCATTAGTTCGGGAAGATTGTAGAATTTAGCAAAACGAGTTTTCGTTCTGTATCCTGTTCCTTCGGGTTTCAGCTCATAGGCGGTTACGGTTTCGCCGAACGTGGAAGCCCAAGCGTCGAAGTGCTGCAAGCCGTTCTCGACAAGGGTTTCATACTGCAAATATCTCTGAATGGTATATAACTCAACCATTGAATTTGAGATAGGAGTACCTGTTGCAAATACCGTTCCTCTGCCGCCTGTGATTTCATCAAGATAGCGGCATTTCATAAAGAGGTCGGAGCTTTTCTGCGCTTCGGTCTGAGCGATACCGCCGACGTTCCTCATTTTTGTGTAGAGGTAAAGGTTTTTGTAGTAGTGGCTTTCGTCAATAAAGAGCCTGTCTACGCCGAGTTCCTCAAAGGTGACTACATCATCTTTTCGGGTTTGGTCGTTCAGCTTTTGCAGTTTTACCTTGATAGATTTTCGGGTTTTTTCAAGCTGCTTTATTGAGAAGTTATCTCCTCGGTTTTCTTTCAGCTCGGCAATACCATCAGTGATTTCATCAATCTGCTGTTCAAGCAAAGCACGTTGACGCTCTATGCTCATCGGAATCTTCTCAAACTGAGAGTGACCGATAATGATTGCGTCATAGTCGCCTGTGGCGATTCTGCCGCAGAAGCGCTTACGGTTTGCGGTTTCAAAATCTTTCTTTGTCGCCACCAAAATATTCGCCGCCGGATAGAGCTGTAAAAACTCCGCAGCCCATTGTTCGGTAAGGTGATTCGGCACAACAAATAAAGACTTGGAGCATAATCCAAGCCTTTTAGATTCCATAGCAGCCGCCGTCATCTCAAACGTCTTTCCTGCCCCAACTGCGTGTGCAAGGAGCGTGTTACCGCCGTATAAAATGTGGGCGACAGCGTTCTTCTGATGTTCCCTGAGTTCAATTTCGGGATTCATACCGCTAAACGTGATATGGCTGCCGTCGTACTCACGGGGACGGGTGCTGTTAAACTTTTCATTGTAGATTTTGCAAAGCCGTTCACGTCGCTGCGGATCTTTCCAAATCCATTCTCGGAAGCCCTCTTTGATAAGCTCCTGCTTCTGCAAAGCGATTGTCGTTTCCTTTTTATTAAGTACCGGCTTGCGTTTGCCAAACTCGTCCTCGACATAATCGAAGATACGAACATCTTTCAGATTAAGGGTTTCCTCAATGATTCTGTAAGCGTTTATTCGGTCAGTACCGTAGGTGCGATACGCTTTGATATTGGTGTTATCATAGCTCTTGTTTTCAATGCTCCATTCACTCGTATAGGGTGAATAGTGTAACTGCATTTTCCACTGGGCATAGCGTGGTGTACCGAGAAATTCAAACACAAACTGTTGGATAATCTCAGGCGGTATCCAAGTAGCGCCGAGCCTGACCGAGATTTCAGAAGCTGTCAAAGGCTCCGGCTGTACCCGTTCAAGAGCCTGCACATTGATGGAATAGGTATCAGGGTTTACCGCCGCCGATTTCTGTGCGGTTTCAAGTTTCTCCCTGACATTGCCCGACAGGTACTCATCAGCCGTCAGATATTTCTGCTCTGAATAACGGTTGTTTTCATACAAAGGATTGAGGAAAATTACGCCTTGTAATTCGTCGTAAATCTCCTGTTCGCTCTTACCTGTCAGCTCACACATATAGTCCATATCGACCTCTGCCTTTTCACCCATAGAAACGGCGAGCGCTTCGGTTGCGGTATCAACAGAAGTAACAGGCTTATGTGCCTTGACGGTACGTTTGAAGAAAATGTCAGCCTTGCGCTCAAGGTTTCCGTCCTCGTCCAACACCTCAAGAGAGGATAAAAGCGAATAGGAGCTGTCCCTTGAAAACGCCATATTATTAGCACGGCTACTGATAAGTCCGTACTTCTTCGTATATTCATCGTACAGCGTATTCAAACGCTGCATTTCGGCTTTTATATCGCTGTCGGGATAGTCCTCAGTCTGCAACTCCAGCAAGTGCCTGACGGAATTGCGGATCTCAATCAAGCCCTTGATTCGGTTTTCTGCTGTCGCTGACATATCAACAGGCGACATTCGGCTGTTCTCACGGAAATAGATTACATCGTCAAGCAGGGTGTAAGAAAAGTTTCTGACGTTCGGATCAGCGGGGATAGAATTATCTTCTTCCTCCAGTTCCTCGTCTTGCTCGTACTCGTTTATCTCACCGTGAATATTGGAAACAGCTTCATCAAGCAAAGCTGCAAGGTCAGCATTTTCGTATGGAACACACGTTGCTTCCTCGCCAAACCGTCCCGACACCATCTTCATATCACCGAGTACCATATCGGGGTGTTCTACAAAGTAGCTGTTCATTCGGATACCGTTTTCATCGGTATTCAAATGCACCCAATCAGGCTCGATGTCGATAATGCGGTCACGCTTTTGCAGGATCAAAATATCCGACACAACCTCCGTGCCTGCGTTGCCCTTAAATGTGTTATTCGGTAAGCGGATTGCTCCGAGCAGCTCGGCTCGCTGTGCGATATATTTACGCACGGCGGTGTTTTCTTTGTCCATTGTACCCTTTGAAGTAACAAGAGCCATAACGCCGCCCGGACGGAGCTTATCGAGGGACTTTGCAAAGAAGTAGTCGTGAATAAGGAAATGGTTTTTATCGTAGCGTTTGTCGGCTACGCTGAAATCGCCGAAGGGGACGTTGCCCACAACAGCGTCAAAAAAGCTGTCGGGGATATTCGCTTCCTCAAACGGCTGTCCGGCAATAGAGGAACGCTGATAGAGCTGCTGTGCG
>JAFUUG010000177.1 GCA_017483905.1 Bacillota bacterium | reverse complement strand
TTGCACCGTTTGTATCAAGGAAATCTCTTGAAATATCAACTATCGCCTTGTCACGCCAGAACATTTTAAGACGTCTGTCGTCTGTTACATCTGCGACCTTTGTTGCTTCAAGGTTTTCTGTCTTTGCAAGTTCTATAAATCTGTCAATATCCTTTTTGTCAATAACAACTGCCATTCTCTCCTGAGATTCGGAGATAGCAAGTTCCGTGCCGTCAAGACCCTCATACTTTTTGGGTACGGCATCAAGGTCGATAACAAGACCCTCTGCAAGTTCGCCGATGGCAACGGAAACACCGCCCGCACCAAAGTCGTTGCAGCGCTTTATCATGCGGCTTACTTCGGAATTTCTGAATAATCTTTGTAATTTACGCTCTGTGGGAGGATTACCCTTTTGAACTTCTGCACCGCATGTAAGAATAGAATCCTCGTTGTGCTCCTTGGAAGAACCCGTAGCGCCGCCGCAGCCGTCACGGCCCGTGCGTCCGCCCGTAAGAATGATAACATCACCCTTTTGCGGTCTTTCGCGGATAACATCGCTCTTCTTTGCCGCACCTATAACAGCACCTATCTCCATACGCTTTGCAACATAGCCTTCGTCATAGATCTCGCTTACCATACCCGTAGCAAGACCTATCTGGTTGCCGTATGAGCTGTAACCATGAGCGGCGGATGTGGTAATTTTACGCTGAGGAAGCTTGCCGTGAAGTGTATCGGCAACACTTGTACGCGGGTCGCCGCTGCCTGTTACACGCATAGCCTGGTATACATAACTTCTGCCCGATAATGGGTCGCGGATAGCACCGCCAAGACAGGTCGCAGCACCACCGAAAGGCTCAATTTCGGTAGGATGATTGTGCGTCTCGTTTTTGAACATGATAAGCCAGTCTTCTTCCACACCGTCAATATCAACAGGCACAACGATGCTGCACGCATTTATCTCTTCGCTTTCGTCAAGGTTATCAAGTTTGCCGTTTGCTTTTAAAGCACGCATACCGATAACTGCAATATCCATAAGGCAAAGCGGCTTTTCGTTTCTGCCCAGTTTTTCTCTTTCATCAAGGTACATTTTCCATGCACCTTCGATAGTTTCTTTATATTTGCCGTCCTTAAATTCTACATTTTCAATGTTTGTCGAGAATGTGGTATGACGGCAATGATCTGACCAGTATGTATCTATAACACGAATTTCCGTAATGGACGGATCACGCTTTTCCGTATTCTTAAAGTAGTCCTGACAGAAAACGATGTCCGCATCGCTCATTGCAAGGCCTAATTCAGCCTTTAAAGCGTAAAGTTCCTCATCTGATTTTGTGATAAAGCCCTTAACAACGGCAACATCATCGGGAACAGTCAAATTCATTTTAAGGGTCTCGGGCTTAGCGGAAGCCGCTTCGCGTGAATCAACCGGGTTGATGCAGTATTCCTTTATCTTCTGCACTTCTTCACCGCTCAAACCGCCCTTTAAAACAAAGATCTTTGCACAGTTTATAAGTGTTGAATCATTACCCGTGATTATCTGTATACACTGCATAGCAGAGTCCGCTCTCTGGTCGTACTGACCCGGAAGATACTCCATACCGAATGAAGTTTCATCCGATGCAAGTTCAAATTTTTCTTCATGGATAATGTCAACGGGAGGCTCCGAAAAAATGGTTTTCTTTGCCTTTTCATAAGCATCCTCGCTTATGCCCTCTATATCGTAGCGGTATAATATACGAAGCCCCGACAGAGCCTCAATGCCAAGGTTTTCCTTAACATCGTCAAACAGATGCCCTGCTTCTATATCATAGCCTTTCTTTTTTTCTACATAAATTCTTTTAATGTCAGACATATTTCTTCTCCTTTGAATAGAATTTTTGTCATATACAATCATTTTACTACAAAATTTGAAATAAGTAAACAGTTTTGTTGTTTTTATTTTCTCTTTCCGTCCAGTTCCTCAAATCCGTCCAGTCTCATTTTCTTATAAGCCGCATATTCGCCGTTATCAAGTGCGGTTCTTATCTCTTCTGTCATATTATTGAAGAAATAGAGGTTGTGCATAACGCAAAGGCGCATTGCAAGCATTTCTTTTGCCTTGAAAAGGTGGCGTATATATGCTCTTGAATATCTTTGGCAGGTCGGACAGTTACAGTCCTCGGCAATAGGTCTGTCGTCAAGTTCGTATTGAGCATTATTCAAAT
>JAFUUG010000176.1 GCA_017483905.1 Bacillota bacterium | reverse complement strand
TACGGAAATAAGTCTGAATGAACTGAGAAGAGTAGATACCGATACAAGAGAGAAATACGAAAAACTGAATATTGAGATAAACAGGATAAAGAGCCATCTTGAACTGGTAAATGAAAATCTTAAAGGAAACAACAACAGGCTGAACACCCTTGACGGAATAGAAGTGACTACAAAGAAACTCGTTGAAAAATCGGAAAAATTATCGGATAACTTCAATTCGCATACTCTTGATATTTTCAATATAAGGACAGAATACAGAAATCTCTACAACAGCAATAAAAAAGAGATAGACATAATGAAACGTGATAATTCCGAAATAAATAAGGGAATGAACCGCAAAATAGAATCTACGGGTGAGGCACTTGAACTAAAAATAGAAAATATGAAAAATATGGCGGAAAAACAAAGAAGCCGAGATATAGAAAATGCCGAAAAATATGCCAAGATCGCCGAAAGACTTGAAAAAGCGGTAAAGAGCGGAACAAAGGAAAGCATTACGGAAATCGGGAAAAGCGTAAAAGATGATGAGATGCTTGATTATATCAAGGAAAAACTGAACATATATACCGATATTGAACTGCTTAAAGATGCAAAGATAGATTATTTTGATTTTGAAAACAAATTCAGAGGAAGCAGGTCTGTTATAAAAGAAAGTCAGAGGGATTATCTCGGATATTATGAAAAGGGCAGCGATGACTATGTGCTTGATATTGGCTGCGGACGAGGGGAATTCCTCGAACTTATGAAAGAAAACGGAATAAAGGCAAGAGGTATAGATGTATATGAGCCTTTTGTGGAATTCTGCAAGGGAAGAGGGCTTATGGCACAACAGGCTGATGCACTCGGCTTTGTATCTTCTCTTGAAGATGAAAGCCTAAACGGTATATTTATGGGACAAGTGATAGAACATATTAATACGGACTATGCGATAGCACTGATAAGAGAGGCAAAAAAGAAACTCAAAAAAGGCTGTTATTTTATACTGGAGACACCGAATCCGCAGAATCTCGGAACTTATTTTAATTTTTATCTCGACCCGAGCCATATAAAGCCTGTGCATTTTATGCTGACGGAATATCTTTTCTCTTCGGCGGGATATGAAAGAGTTGAGAGATACAACAATGAATTTTCAAAGATAAAAGTGCAGATACCTCATATAGAGGGTGAGGGAATAGAAAACAAGAAAGAGATAAATTCGGTGATAAATTTCCTGAATGAGAGAATACTCGGATACTGCGACTACACGCTGATAGCTAAGAAATAAGGAGGCGGAAAAATGGCGGTAAATGTCGATATATACAAATATTTATACAATTACACAAAAGACAGATTGAGTGAATACGGGGAAGAAATAGGATATTCGCAGGAACTTTTTTTATTGAGTACGGAAACGGAAGAAAATGCAGTTGATCTGCTGAAAATAAGAGATTTTGAAAACAGGGACTTTATGGCGGCTGCATATATCACCCTTTTACAGAGAGTGCCTGATGACAAGGCTTATGCTGTATGGGAGGACAAATTTGAAGAAGAAAAAAGCGAATTTCAGAAAAAAGTCATAAAGACGATAATAAATTCAAATGAGTTCAGAATAAAGGGCATGAGAATAAAGAACAATTATACCGAGGCGGTAAGCTCGAATGATTCCGATGCGGCGGCTATGGCTGCACCGACACTTTCGCCTGCACTTGCGAATATGAGAAAGGGTCGTCTTTTCAAGATATATTCAAAATTCCCTTATGGCGTGAGAGTAAGACTGAGAAAAATTTTCGGGGTGGATAAATGATGAAGATATATATTGATATTACAAATCTTATGCAGACGGAATTCCTTACGGGTATACAGAGAGTTGTAAGAGAGATACTGCTGAGAATGGTGAAAGAGGAAAAATATAATATCGTGCTGCTCTCATATCTGATAAACAACGAATGTTATGAAATAATAGACAAGAATGAATTTGTATCGTATTTCGGAGAGCATACGGGGGAATTATCTTCTCTTCGTACAAGCACATATATGAACTATGCAGATATGGAAAACGGAAGCGTTTTCTTTGATATAGACAGTGTATGGAATGCAAGACTGAAAAGAAGCTATCTTTATCCGCTGCTTAAAGACAGGGGAATTAAGATAGTGACGCAGGTATATGATGTTATACCTGTTACACACCCACAGTTCAGCCATTACAATACAAGATACAATTTCATGAATTATCTTGCGGCTGTGCTTGAATTTTCCGATATGGTGACAGTAAATGCAAAGGCTACTCTCGATAAGATAAACGAACTTGCGAGAGATATGGGAATAGCGGAGAAAAAAGGCGTTGTAGTCCCTCTGGGAGCGGATTTTAAGAAAAAAGGAAACAGCGGAGAAGAAATAGATGAAGCGGTGGCAAAAAAAGCTGCCATAGGAAAGTATATACTTATGGTAGGTACGATAGAACCGAGAAAAAATCATAAGCTTGTTCTCGATGCCTTTGATAAGAAGCTCAAGGACATGGGGTTAAATGTTATATTTGCCGGAAGATCGGGCTGGAATGTCGAAAAACTTATGGAAAGGATAGAAAATCACCCGGAATATGACAAGAGGATATTTCATATTGAGGGCGCAAACGATGTGACGATAGACCATTTATATAAAAATGCGTTTGCGGTGGCTTTTCCTACATTCAATGAGGGTTTCGGTCTTCCTGTAATAGAGTCGATACAGAGGGGAACACCTGTTATCGCTTCGGATATTGCGGTGCTTCGTGAAGTAGGGGGGCAGTACTGCGATTACTTTAAGCTCGATGATGTAGATGCGTTTATAGATGCGGTTGAGAGAAATCTTGCCGATGAAAAGGCTTATAATGAGAGAAAGAATAAGCTGAAAGAATATAAAACATTTACATGGGATATGTCTGCCGAAAAAATGGGGGAAGTTCTTCTTTCGATGGAAAACAACAACAGAAAAGAAGAGAAAGATATAAAGCAGATAGTTATGCTCTCGGCAAGATATGCTGACCTCAGCCGAAGTCTTCCTTATATCGAAAAATTTATGCCTTTTATTACCGAACTTGTGCTTTGCTGTCCCGATTTCATGAAAGAAGAAATGCAGGAAAAATACAAGGGCAGACTTAAAGTGACATATCTTACTGACGATATGGTATTAAACGGCAGGGAACTTCCGAAAGATCATACTCACAGAAATTTCTTCCTGAGATCTCTTGCGATGGAAAAAGACGAGATAGACGATGTATTCATAATGTCCGATGATGATTACAGACCTCTTATGCCGCTTGATAAGAGCGTATTCGTAAAGGACGGAGTATACAGCGCATATTACTGCTATATGCTGGGGGACTGGGGAGGAAATCCAAACGGATATACTTCCTTTGACCTGTCTATGATGAGAAGCTATGAATATTTATCAAAGATACAGTATCCGACGAGAATGTATTCTTCTCATATGCCGCAGATAATCGACAAGAGGATATTCAGAGAAATGCTTTCGGAGTACGGGGAAATAAAAGATATGGGATTATGCGACTGGAGTATGTACTTTAATTACGGTTCATACAAGTATCCTAAAATGTTTGACATAAAGCCTTATGTGACGATGGGGTGGCCTGCACTTCCTTCCGACTGGGAACTTGAGGTGAAACCGCCGTATTTCTTATTTGAGAATTTCTATGATGTTTTATACGAAAACGGAAGGATATTTGACGGATTTCCGAAAGAACTCGATGATAATGTATTAAATGACAATATCAGAAAAGTCGGAATGTATATGAACCTGAGAATGAAGCATGAGATAACCAACGGTGTAAACAGTACCTACAATGAATTTTACAAGTCAAGAAGAAAGCAAATACCGTCTGTTTCTCTGATAGTAAAGGGCGATGAGCTTATTCTTTCTGTGCCTGAATATGTTGTGCTTGGGGTCGATGAATACACGAAGCTGAAAGTTACGGTAAAGTATGAAGAGCCTGACAAGAGTATGTTTCCGCTTAAAATAGGATATTTCTTCACAAATGAAAAGGGTAATATGCTCTCTGTACCGTCGTTGTTTCTTATAAATGACGGCGTTGAATTTACCGAGATACCTATAAAAGGGATAAAGTGCATGGGTACGGGATATGCTGTAAGTTTCTGCGTGAAAGGAAATACGGAGAGCGAATTCAGAATAGTCAAGCCGGTAAATACGGTCATGGCAGGCAAATTCTAAGGTGATGACAGATGAAGATCGGATTTGATATACAGCTGCTTGAAAGACGGGAAAAGACGGGGATCGGAAAATGCGCACAATATCTTCTTGAACACATTGTAAAGATAAAAGGGGATAATTCCATGAGTGTGAATTATTTCAAAAACAGCAGGGGGATGGAAGATATAGGGGGCCTGAGAGGATATGAAAAGATCGGATTTGAGCTGAACGAATACAAGGGAAGTTTCAATCAGACGATATACAAAATATTGTGGAATTTTATTCCGATACCATACAGTATGTTTTTTGGGAATAAAGATGATGTGACGGTTTTTTTCAACTACTACATACCTCCGTATGTAAAGGGAAAAAAGATAACCGTATTTCATGATATGGTATGCTACGATCACCCCGAAACGATGAATCTGAAAACAAAGATAATGCTTAAACTATGTCTTAAAAGCTCGGCAAGAAGAGCGGACAGGATAGTAACGGTATCGCAGTTCAGCAAAAAGCAGATCATAAAATATCTGAAAGTCGACGAAAATAAGATAGACGTAATGCCAAACGGTGTCGATCTCGATATATTCAGAAGCGACATAAGCGATGAACACAAAGAAAAGGTGAAGAGAAAATACGGGATAGAGGGGAAATATCTCCTCTATCTCGGTATGCTCGAACCGAGAAAAAATATACTCGGTATACTGGAAGGGTATATCGGACTGTGCGGGAGAATGAAAGATGCACCGAAGCTTGTGCTTGCAGGGGGCAAGGGCTGGCTTTATGAGAGCATATTTGAAAAGGTTCGGAAAAACAAAATTGAAGAGAAAGTTATATTTACGGGGTATGTTGACGGAGAGGACATTGCGGCTATGATGGGGGGCGCAGAAGTCTTTGTATTTCCGTCGATATACGAGGGATTCGGGATCCCTCCGCTTGAGGCTATGGCCTGCGGTACGCCTGTGATAACATCGAACAATACAAGTCTGCCAGAGGTAATGGGAGATTGCGGAATATTGGTGGATCCGTATAATTACGGAGAAATTGCAGATGCTATGGAAAGAATACTGACAGATGAAAAGCTGAGGCTTGAACTGGCGGAAAAAGGAATAGAAAGGGCAAAATTATTCTCGTGGGATAATTCGGCAAGAATAATGATGGACTGTATCGAAAGGGCATCGAAACAATGAAAAAGTTAAAAGTCGTACAGGTGAATAAATTATATGCTCCGTATGTAGGCGGTATAGAGAGAGTTGTCAGAGAAGTTGCTGAATCGCTGAATGATAAAGAAGATATAGATATGCAGGTGCTTGTATGCAGGAGCAGCGGCAAGACGGAAAAGGAGAGATACAACGGCGTTAAGCTGATAAGAGCGGGAAGTATGGGAACATATTTTTCAATGCCTGTATCATTTAAGTTTTTTTCCTATCTGAAGAGGCTTAGCGAAACTGCCGATGTGATGTGCTTTCATATGCCGTTCCCGCTTGGAGATCTGGGGTGTCTGCTGTCGGGATATAAGGGAAAGGTCATACTGTGGTGGCACAGCGATGTGATAAGACAAAAGGCTATAATGCCGATATACAGACCGATAATGCACAAGTTCCTGAAAAGAGCGGACTGCATCATAGTGGCAACACAGGGTCATATAAACTGTTCGGAGAATTTAAAGCCATATGAATATAAATGCAGGATAATACCTTACGGGATAGATGAGGAAGAATTTAAAAACGGTGAAGTTAAAACGAAAATACTTGAAAAAAATACGGTGTCGGGCGGAGTGAAAGTGCTTTTTGTGGGGCGGCTCGTATACTATAAGGGTATAGAAGTGCTGATAAATGCCTTTGCAAAAACAAACGGGGCAGAATTGTTCATAGTAGGTCAAGGGCCGCTTGAATAAATGCTGAAAGAAAAAATAAAAGAAAATAATATTGAAAACAGGGTTCATTTTTTGGGAAAACTTGACGATAATAATTTAAAAGCCTGTCTGCGTGACTGTGATATACTTGCTTTTCCCTCTATTGCAAACAGTGAGGGATTCGGACTTGTTCAGCTTGAAGCTATGGTATACAAAAAGCCTGTGATAAATACGTCACTGCCGACGGGTGTTCCTCTTGTGAGCCTTGACGGAGTGAGCGGTATAACGGCGCAGGTAAATGATGTGGATTCTTTTGCCGAGGCTTTGCAGAAACTTACAGATGATGATAAGCTGAGAAAAAAATACGGCGAAAACGGATATAAAAGAGTGAAAGAAGTTTTTGAAAGAAAAGATATGACAGAACGATTTTACGAAGTTATAAAAGAATTGACGGGTGAGTGATATAATGCTGCCATTTAAGCTGCGTTCTGCCTACAAGGATTATCTGTGGGGAGGAACGAGGCTAAGAGATGAATATAACAAAAAATGCGATATGGATAAAATTGCGGAAAGCTGGGAATTATCGGCACACAAAGACGGTATGTGCTATATTTCAAGCGGAGAACTTACGGGAATGAGTTTTCTTGAATTTACGGAGAAATACAGAGATATGCTCGGAACAGATTATGAGGATAAGGAAGAATTCCCGATACTGATAAAATTCATAGACGCATTAAAACCGCTGTCAATACAGGTACACCCGAATGATGAATATGCAAGAAGAGTTGAAAATTCGCAGGGAAAAACGGAAATGTGGTGTGTGCTTGATTGCAGCAAAGATGCTTTTCTTTATTTCGGATTTGAAAATGAAATAAGCAGAGAGGAATTAAAGAAAAGAGTGGAAAACGGAACTCTTCTTGAAGTACTGAGAAGAGTGGAAGTAAAAAAAGATGATGTATTTTTTATAAAAGCCGGAACTATCCACGCTATAGGGGCGGGAATAGTGATAGCGGAAATACAGCAGAACTCCAATATGACATACAGAGTGTATGATTATGACAGAGTTGACGGAAACGGAAATAAGAGAGAACTTCATATAGATAAGGCACTTGATGTGATAGAACCTGTGAGGGCGAATATTTATGTGGCAGATGAAAATATGCACATAGAAACGAGCGTATATAAGAGAAAAAATCTTGCAAAGTGCAAGTATTTTGAGGTTGACAGGATAAGCCTTGACGGAGAGATATTTATTGAGGGAAACGAAAGAAGTTTTTATTCGTATCTGTGCATAGACGGAAGTACCGTAATGAAAAACGGGAAGGAGGAATTTCTTGAAATAAATAAGGGTGACGGTATATTTGTGCCGTCGAAAAGTCCGAGAATATCAATAAAAGGAAAAGCCGAATTTATAACGGCAAGATTATAAAAAATAGGGGGAAACACAAGATGAAAGCAATTATTTTAGCGGCAGGATATGCAACAAGATTATATCCGCTTACAAAGGATACGCCTAAGCCACTTCTGAAAGTGGGGGACAAGGCGATTATTGATTATATCGTTGATGAGATAAATACGATAGATGAGATAGATGAGATATATGTGGTGACTAACCACAAATTTGCCGGACATTTTGAAAAATGGGCAAAAGAGAAAAACAATATCAAAAATATCAAGGCACTCGACGATGGTACGATGACGGAGGAAACAAGAAGAGGTGCGATAGGCGATATTTTATACACGATAGAGGAAGAAAAGATAGATGATGAACTGATGATAATTGCGGGGGATAATTTATTTACATATTCGCTCAGGGAATACTGCGATTATTATAAAGAAAAGAATGATGACTGTGTATGCGTGAAACAGTTTGACGATACGGAAATGATAAAGCAGCTTGGGGTAGTCGTTCTTGATGAAAACAACAGGATAACGAACTTTGAGGAAAAACCGAGTGAACCCAAAAGCAACAAGGCGGCTTTTGCAACGTATATATACAAAAGGGATACGGTGAAATTATTTGATACTTATTTAAAAGAAGGCAATAAGCCCGATGCACCGGGAAATTTCCTTGCATGGCTGTGCGGAAAGAAAGATGTATATGCCTATGTGATGAACGGAGAATGCTACGATATAGGTACGCATAAGAGCTATGATGAAGTATGCGAATTATATGCGAAAAAGTAAGAGTGATATATAATGGATATATTGAATAATATTTTTATGATAATAAATATATGCTGTTTTGGCGGCATTGTGTTTTCGGTACTGGGATATTTGTATACATTATCAAAGGATAAAGAAAACAGAGTGGGAAGAAAGAAATATGCTTATATGTTTATTGTCTTTGCGGTGGTTTTTGCAGTGATGGTGCATATAGGATTTGCAATGAATATTGCAAGATATCAATGAAAAACGGTAATGATAGTGATATTATAGCAGAGGAAAAGAAAATGCTGTCATGATAGACGATTAGTCCCTGACTTATTTGATTATACTGGTGAGCAAAATAAATTTGCTCACTCAGTATAACTTTATGTACACGGCTGCGATAAAGTAAATAGCCGCTTTGCGGCACGCAGCCGGCACACTCGAAATCGGAAATATTTTCCGATTTCGAGTATATAAAAAATAACCGTACAAGTTTGGATAATTTGGAGCGGTTATTTTTTTTATGTTTACGTCCAACGGGTACACATTTTAACGGGTGAAAGATTCCGATCCGGAAGATACAGTCAAAGCCGGAAAATTCGGAGAACAGCATTAATGTTCAACAGAGCACTGACCAATAAAGAAATAGTCAGCCAAAGATTTATATCAATGACTGACTACCATTTGCAAGTGTGTAACGAACGTTACGCACGCTGATGTGAGAGGTTGGGAGAATTATTCAATTCTCCATCCTACTCGATTATCAATAAAGAAGGTTTTCAAATGTACTTCTGAGTCGAAGGAGATCTTCGCTGTAATTGTATTTCATGATAAGATTTTTAAGTTGTTCTTTTTCTTCGGAAGAAAGAGATTTGTATGCTGATTTTGCACTTGCTATCTCTCCGCTGTCGATCACTCCCGTGTCGCAGAATTTATCCATACCGTCTGCAACTGTTTTTACGATATTTTTCATTTCGGAAGAAATACCGGATTCTTTCTCAAGAAGTTCATATAAGCCATAGTAAACGGATCTTGCGGACTGCTTTGTCTTTGCATCTACGGAAACGACTTCTGTAGTACCCTCTGTGGATCTTTCAACAGATCCGGAAGATGCCTTTGTAGTGCTTTCCGTGGTTTTTTCCGTTACAGTCTTTGAAGAAGATGTAGTGCTTTCCGATTTTGTTTCGGAAGAACTTCCCGAAGAAGATGAGGAAGTAGTCGATTCGGTCATTTTGTCGTTTGCGGTAGTTGATTCTGTTGCTTTTTCCGTTGTTGCAGAAGTAGTATTTTTGGAAGAAGACGAAGAATTACTGTCGGTCGTAGTTGTTTCTGTACTTGTTTCCGATGAAGACGAGGTAGTTGCCTGTGTTGTAGATTTGGAAGAAGATGAACTTCCGCCGCCGCCACCGCTACTGCTTGTTGAAACTTTGGAATCTTTGTTTACAACTATCTTTTTGTTGTTTATTTCGGTCACTGTCACATTTTCGTCTTTTTCTGTTTCCTCTTCGCTGTAGATATATTTTGCAAGAGCGATACATACTTCGCCTCTTGTTATATTCTCGGTTGCTCTGAATCTGCCGCCTTCTTCAAGGTCGAATACTCCGTTTGATACAACGCTTAATACATAATTTTCAGCCCACGGAGAGATGGTATCTGTTACAACGACTTCCTTTGGTCTTGACTGATAGCCGAGAATGGAATTAAGGACAACACATACCTGCTGTCTTGTAAAGTTTTCCTTTGGTCTGAAAGTATCGTCGGGAAAACCGAAAATATAGGAATTGTCTTTTGCTATCATTACATCATTATAGAACCAGTCTTTTTCGTTGATGTCGGCAAAAGGCTTTTCTTCGCTTCCGTCTTTTCTTTCATAACCGAAAACCTGATTGATGACTCTTACAAGTTCGGCTCTTGTTATTTCGTTATCCGGCTTGAAACTGCCGTCTTCATAACCTGCGATATAGCCGTTTTCATACATTTTCATTACGGCGGCTCTCTGAGTATCACCTGTTACATCGGGAAAGACAGTTTTTTCGGCTTCATCTGCAAATACCGCACTTGAAAAAGCCATGATCCCTACCATCATTGCTGCTAAGAATCTTCTCATTTTATTTACACTCCTTTTTTCTTTAAAAAATGCGGCTTCATTTTCAGAATCCGCATTTATTGTATTTATATATTATCAGCCATTGTTTACTTCAAGAGTAACTGTGTAAGCATTATATTTAAGAGATGCGTGGCTGCCATATTGTTTTGCTATATCATCTACCGTCAATGAAGTATAACCGAACTGTTCAACAAGATCTGCGGCAACTTTTCTTACACTTGTTTCGATATAGATCTTTCCATCTGCACCCTCGTATTCAAGGTATATAGTTCCGTCGCCCTTAGTAGTATCATATTTTCTTAACTGTGCGGCAACTGCCTTAGCATAGTTTTTGTCATCTCTTACGCTTTCATCAAAGCATTCGGATAATCTTCTCGGGAAAGTTTTGATGTAATTTGTTGTGATGTCAGTCTTTTTCTTTGGAAATAATGCCTTGAATTTAGTTGCATTAAGCTTGCCTTCATATCCCTTTATGCTGTTTATTTCATCAGCGATCTTCTGCTGACCTTCGGAATCATAGATGGAATATTTTGTTCCCTTAAATGTAATTGTGGTTCTGTCAGCCTTATCCTGAATTTTTGTAAGATAATCACTGAAGAATCTTTCAAATTCAGGGTCATCATTATCGAATTTTGCTTCAAAAAGGTCAAGAACATTGTCACTTCTTAAAGCTGCAACTTTGTAGTTCTTGGTATCTTCGCCATTAGTGATGGTAACATTTACCGTAAGACCCTGCTTCATATATAAAGCGGCATCATTTGCGCTTATTTTTCCGTCTTTGTCAAGGTCGGCATTTGCTGTTGCGTTTGTAAATTCTTTGCCTGTTCTTGACTTAGCTTTGAATTCAGCAGCATCGGGATTTACAAATGCACCCTGTAATGCCATAATAGCATCGTAGCTGTTGATGTAGCCATCGCCGTCAAGATCGTTGATAACCATGGCTGCATTTGTCGGAACAGCCATTACAGTACTTAATGCAAGAGCTAAAGCAAGTGCTTTTGCTAATTTCTTTTTCATTTTTCTTACCTCCGTAATTTTAATAAAAATTTTTTGAACAGTTTATTTGTAACTGCTCAGATAATAAGCTTTTGTCAGTGCTTTTTCATCTTCGTAAGCATTCGCTATCGTATCGGCAAGAGAAGAATCTTTTGCTTTGATTTTTTCGACTATATCGTAAACCTTAGCATCACATTCACTTTCAAGAGATGCGGCATAACTCAGATTATTTTCTACGATGGAAACTTTTGCGGATGTGGTTTTCTGTTCCGGAGGAAGGGCAGAATATTCTGCTTTCATCTTTCCCATTACTCCGCCGAGTTCACCGAGATAATACGCTTTAATGCTGTATAATTCGCCAACAAGTTCGCCGACTTCATCTTTTGGAGTATCTGTGCTTTTCTCTTCTGCCGAAGAAGATTTTGTCGAATTGCTCTTTTCACTTGAAGTATTTTTTTCGGTATTATCTGTTTTATCGGAATTGCCTGATTTGATATTTTCAAGTGCCTCTTCGTAAGTGATCTCACCTTTCATTAGCATAAGCTCTTCTTCGGGCGTAAAATCACGTACATAAGGCAGATCGTAATCAGCAAGTGCTTCATTGACCGACTCTTTTGACTGAGCGATCTCGTTGCTTATATCTTCTTTTTTTACTGTGGAGTATGTCACGAGAGCTTTTATATTACCTCTCTGGTTATAAGCTACTGTTGCCGCTACAAGCACTGCCGCAAGCAAAACAGATAAAACAATGATCTTTTTTTTGCTCATATATGCTCCTTTTGCAAAATATGCAATTCTTATACATATTCAATTATAATAAATTTGTTTCAAAATGTCAATACATCATTGAATATTTTAAGTACAATCATTAGCGTTTTATTTTGACTGATATTGTTGAAGTTAAAAGGTTATTAAATTTATGTCGGTGATATTTAACAATTTTACGGCTTGCTTTTTGAAATTTTTTGTTTGATTTTTCTTAATAAGCCTTTTGTTTTATCCCTTATTTTTCTTATAAATCTTCCTTTTGTCCAAATTTTGACATATAGCAAGTACTGTTTGTTGTCACAGCTTATGTATTTATCTCCGCGGTATATGCCCGTTACATAGGCGATTATCTGATCTTCTCTGACGTTCTTTTCGATATAGCTCTGATTATCACCGCACATATCATAGCTGTCACTGTTTACTTTAATTACCCTGTGCAAAACGAACTGACCGTTATCTCTTCTGAAAAATGCCATATCATGCTTATCGAGTCTGCCGTCTTTTTTTCTGATAACAACTCTGTCACCGTCATTACGAAGTATAGGCAGCATACTTATACCATGAGGATTGAATATAACATCTCCGCCGTTATCGAGCTTTTCTTTCATTATGTCATATATCTGGGCAAGTCTTACGCTTTTATTCAAGCAGATCAGCTCCCGTAAGCTTTTCGATAAATTCATCAACATCTTTTCTTATGACATCTTCGGGAGCATCGTATTCTGAAAGCATTTCCTTTACGACATCATCTTTGCTCATGCCTTTTTCAAGTTTTTTCCAAAGCTGCGCACCGCTTTCATTGAGCGTTATAACACCGCTGAAATCGAGAGTTTCTTCTCCGACGGGAACAACAACAAAACTTCCCGCAACTTCTCTTAATAAATAACCGCTTTTTATTTTCATTTTAATTTACCTCCGTTTATCTCGTTATATACTGTCAGTACGGCTTCTCTGCTGATATTGCAGCCGAGTTTGTATACACCTATTTTATTTACTATTTTTTCACTCATATCGAGGAAATTTTCCGTTCCTGTTTTTCCTCTTGATCTGAAACCCTGATATAAAAGCATTTTAAGTGTTTCGGTAGCACCCATTTTTTCTATATGATTATTTTCCGATCTTTCTATAAAGATTATGGCTTTTACGGGAACTTTTTTGTTTACATTCTGATCGGTCTTGCCGCTCCAGGGAGTACCGTAAGCGTATATACCGTCATTGAAAAATCTTATTGCGGGTTTATCGTCATTGAGGATATATGCTTTATCGCCGAATTCCTTCAGCCATAATTGCGTATGAGTTGATTTTCCTGTACCGCTTGGGGCTGAGAACATATATGCTTCATTGTTGAGCACGACTGTTGAAGAATGGAGCATAAAACCGTCATATTGCAGAAGTTTGTTATAAAAGATAAAGCCTGTAAGCATATATTCGCAGTCATTGAGGGAGAGATGAGGGTATTCCTCGTGCATCTTTTCTATCGCTTCATCACTTGCGGATACCACGATGTCGGGTTTTTCAAAATCGCATTTGTAAGCTTCGGACTGCTTTGTCATGGTTTCGTATTTGTAATCTATTTCCACATTAAGCTGTGCAACTCTTAATTTGTGCATTTTGTTTCCTCTTTCTTTTAATATTTCACGACTTTACCATTATAGCATATTTCTATATCGTCTTGCAATATTATTGTATATCTTTTTGTTTCATATGAATTATTTTATCAAAAGTTTTTTGAGGAGTTCATTTACGGTTTTGGGGTCTGCTTTACCTTTCAGGGCTTTCATACTTTCACCGACAAGGAATCCGAATGCTTTTGTTTTTCCGTTTCTTATATCTTCGACGGATCTTTGATTTTTTTCGAGGATATATTTTATTGTTTTTTCTATAAGGTCGGTATCTTCTATCATCATAAGCCCTTTTTCCGTAACATATTTTTCGGGGTCGGTATCATTTCTGAATATTTCTTCAAATACTTCTTTTCCGACAGTCCTGTTTATCTTTCCCTCCGATATCATATTTACAAGAGAGGCTATTTTTTCGGGAGAGATTTTTACATCATCGGCATTTTGTCCCGTTTCGCTTATAAGTCGCATCATCTCGCCCGTTATCATATTGAGGACTTCTTTTGGTTTGCCGCAGATGATGACCGACTTTTCAAAAATAAAAGCAAGGTTTCTTTCGGATGTTATAACGGAAGAATCATATTCACTCAGACCGTACTCTTTTATATACCGTTCTCTTTTTTTATCGGGAAGTTCGGGCATATTGTTTTTTATCATATTTATTTTTTCTTCGCTTATTTCGACGGGAAGAATGTTTGGCTCGGGAAAATATCTGTAATCCTGAGCATTTTCTTTACTTCGCATCGTGAAACTTTTTTCCTTTGCTTCATCCCAGCGTCTTGTTTCCTGCAATATCATACCGCCGCCGACAAGAATATTTATCTGACGTTTTGATTCATATTCTATCGCTTTTCGTATAGCTTTGAATGAACTCATATTTTTAAGCTCTGCTCTTGTGCCGAGGGTATCACTTCCCGCAGGTCTTACGGAAACATTCACATCGGCCCGCATTGAACCCTCCTGCATACGGCAGTCGGAAACATTTATATACATAAGTGTTTCTCTGAGCTTTTCAAGAAATACCGCTGCTTCTTCGGAGGAGGAGAGATCGGGCTCGGTTACTATTTCAAGAAGAGGTACGCCGCAGCGGTTATAGTCTATCAAAGTATGGTTTGCACTCTCGTCATGGATAAGCTTTCCCGCATCTTCTTCCATGTGTATCTCGTGTATGCCTATCTGTTTTTTCCTTCCGTTTATTTCTATCTCAAAATTTCCGTTTGTGCATATCGGAAGATACAACTGGCTTATCTGGTAGGCTTTTGGAAGATCGGGATAAAAATAATTTTTTCTGTCAAATTTTGTTTTTCTTGTTATATCGCAGTTGAGTGCAAGCCCTGTTCTTATTGCATAATCTACGACTTCTTTGTTTAAAAGGGGAAGTGTTCCGGGCATACCGCAGCAGATAGGGCAGACGTGCGTATTGGGATCGCCGCCGAACTGAGTTGTACAGCCGCAGAAGATTTTTGTTTTCGTGGATAATTCGACATGGACTTCAAGTCCGACAACTGTTTCGTATATCATATTACACTACCCCCTTTCCTGCTTTGTGGAAATCTGTATTTATCTGGAAAGCATGAGCCGTTTTTACGATATTTTTTTCGTCAAATGCTCTGCCGATAAGCTGAACACCTACGGGAAGAGCATTTGCCATGCCGCAGGGGATAACTGCCGCAGGATTACCGGCAAGACTTACAGAAACGGTACATATATCGCCGAGATACATTTTAAGAGGGTCGGAAATGTTCTCACCTATTTTATAGGCTGTGGTCGGGGCTGCGGGAGCAAGGATAATGTCATATTTTTCAAATGCCTTTTCAAATTCCGCTTTTATCATTGTCCGCACCTGCGATGCTTTTTTGTAATAATCGTCATAGTGTCCTTTACTTAAAACAAATGAACCGAGCATTATGCGGCGTTTTACTTCTTCTCCGAAAGCTTCGCTTCTTGAGTTTACAAATATGTCGGAAATATTCCCGGCTCTTTCGCTGCGATAACCGTATCGTATACCGTCATACCTTGAAAGTTCGGAACTTGCTTCGGCGCAGGAGATCACATAATAGGCGGCTACGGCGTATTCAGAAAGAGGAAGAGTGAAAAATTCCGTTTCCGCTCCGAGAGAAGAAAATATTTTTATGGTTTCCGTTATTTTTTTCTTTACTTCGGTATCTGTTATGAAACCGATATAATTTTCGGGTATGCCGATCTTAAGATCTTTTATATTTCCGTCATAGCACTGTGAAAAATCAAGAGAAGTATTCTTTACGCTTGTAGGGTCGTTTGTGTCATATCCGCCGATAACGGAGAGTACTGCCGCACAGTCTTTTATATCCCGTCCTATCGCTCCGATACGGTCAAGGGAAGATGCAAAGGCGATAAGACCATACCTGGAAACGGCTCCGTATGTAGGTACTATGCCGCTTACTCCGCAGAATGAGCAAGGCTGTCTTATTGAGCCGCCTGTATCGGAGGCAAGAGCAAATAATGCCTCATCCGATGCTACAGCCGCCGCTGCACCGCCGCTGCTGCCTCCGGAGACTCTTTGCGTATCGCAGGGGTTTCTGACGACACCGAAATATGAAGTTTCGGTGGAACCGCCCATTCCGAATTCATCCATGTTAAGTTTGCCTATGGATATTGCATCAGAATTTTTTATCCTGCGAACAACGGTGGCATCATATATCGGTGTGAAATTTTCAAGCATTTTTGATGCACAGCTTGTTCTTATACCTTTTGTGCAGATGTTGTCTTTTATGGCAAAGGGAACACCTGCAAACAGACCCGTTTCTTCTCCGCTGTCGATTTTTTTCTGTATCGTTTCGGCATCTTTCAAGGCGTTTTCTTCGGTAACTGTTATGTAAGCGTTTATTTTATTATCGTTTTTCTTTATATTGTCTATAACATTATTTACGGCTTCTTTTACGCTTATTTTTTTTGCTTTTATCATTTCCGCAGTTTCAAGGGCGGTCATTTCCGAAATATTCATTTTGTATCTCCTATTCGACTGTTCGCAATACTTTGAAACAGCCGTCTTTATTATCGTGGGCATTTTTCAGTATATCTTCTCTCTCCGATGAACTTTGAATCGTATCTTCACGCAGAGATGAGGTATATATAAACGGGTGGGAAAGCGGCTCGATGCCTTTTGTGTCAAGCTTGTTGAGTTTTCCGATATATTCTATTATCCTGCCGAGTTCATCTTTGAATTTTTCTTTTTCGTTTTCATTTAGTCTGAACTTTGATAATTCTTCAAGATAGGCTATTGTTTTTTCATCTGTCATCTGGAAGGGACTCCTCTCGGATAAAAATTATAAACGACATTTTTTGACGTTTAATATATTATATCATTTTTGTTTTTTTATGTAAAGAATGAATCATGCAAGCAACTCGGGATTGAGAAGTGCACAGTAAGCACCGTCTTCCGAAAGAGAACCGTTATATATCCCGATCACGCTTTTCTTCGCAATAGTCCTGCCTTCTTCTTCTATTTCCGTCATGTCGCTTTCAAAGCCTATAAGCATACCATGTTTCTTTCCAAGGCTTGAATAGGGGATAAGTCTGAAACCGTTAAATCCCGAGGCGGCAATCATCAGTTTTTCAAGGTCGTTTTCTTCTCCCGATAAAAACAGAGCCGCTACGGAATAGGGAAGAAGGTCTTTTATTTCGTTGAATTCGACGATTATTACGGGAAGTTTTCCGGTAGGTTCGTAAAGTGAATTGCCTGTATCGGTAAGTGCTTTTAATTCCTTTTTTGAGCCGTTTTTGTATATCGTTATGTTGTGTATGGTCTGTTTCTTTAATGTTATCATTTTATAGTGCCGCATTAAAAATTTCATTGCTATGTATGCACAAGCACTTGATATTATAAGTACGATAAGGGGTGCAAATCGGGTATTATAATAAAGCGACATTGCAGTGCCGCCGATTGCAAAAGATACCGTATTTGTTATAAATATCGTTTTTATCAGTGCGGGTATACTTTGGGGTCTGAAGCATATAACGGCACTTATCACCATGACGATGATTGCAAATATATTGCCGAGGTCGTTTACTATTATGAGGCAGTAGCCAAATGCACCGAAGAGTGAGGATAATATAAGCCTTGCGGGGGCGGTTTTGACGATGAATTTTCCGCTTATGTAAAATATCAGCATATCCATAAAAAAATTCAGAATAAATATTATATCTATGTATACAGTCATATCTTTCACCTCTGCTTTTATTATAATATACAAGCGATGAAAAATATGTCGGAATTTATACCCGTAAAAAATATATGTTCTTGAAAATACTGTCTTTATATGATATATTACATATAAGATATACTACATATTATCTGACAGTATTTTGGGAGGTGTGCCTATGAATAAAAAATTCCCCGATATAAAAGAAACGAAAAAATATGAAAATGTCATTTCACGTCTGTCGGCTTTATATGACCGCCATGACGATATACGTTCGCCCTTTGCAAGGGATTATACGAGAATACTTCACTGCCGTGCCTACCGACGACTGAAACACAAGACGCAGGTGTTTTACAATATTGCAAATGACCATGTATGCACAAGAATAGAACACGTTAATCATGTTGAATCGGTCAGCTATACAATTGCAAACGATTTGGGACTTAATACCGAACTTACAAGGGCGATAGCAATTGCACATGATCTCGGTCATGCTCCGTTCGGTCATGAGGGGGAGAATATTTTAAAGAAGATAACGAAAAGATTTTCGGACAAAGATGAATATTTCTGGCATGAAAAAAACGGGCTGAATTTTGTGGATAATATAGAACTTCTTCAGAATGAAAAGGGGGAATATTCAAATCTTAATCTTACTTACGGTGTGCGTGACGGGATAATCTCACACTGCGGTGAGATAGATGAAAACGGCATACGTCCGAGAGATGAATTTATAGACCTTACAAAGATCAAAAAGGCAAATGAATATCAGCCGTATACATGGGAAGCCTGCGTTGTAAAGATATCGGATAAGATAGCTTATCTCGGACGGGATATAGAAGATGCAAACAGGCTTGGCTGGCTTTCAAAAGAAGATTTTGACGATCTGAGAGGGATAGCATCAAAGCACGGTATAAAAAATGTCATAAATACAACAAGCATTATCCATGAATTTATAACCGATCTGTGTCTTTCAAGCTCACCCGAAAAAGGTTTATGTCTTTCCGATGAAAATTATCGGCTTATGAATGAAATAAAAAAATACAACTATGAAAAAATTTATTCAAATAAACGATTCAAATATTATCACAAATATGCACAGCTTATAATATTGAGTATTTATGACCTGCTTTCTTCATTATACAACGGCAAAGATACCATTACGGATATAAGTAAAAAAATATCGGTCTATCCAAAACTTATGAACGGGTTTTATAAATGGCTTATTGTTTATTCTACCGATCGTGAAAAAAATTACAAAAATAAGAAGATATACGATTTGTCAGATGAAAAGCAGTATTGCCGTTCAATAATTGATTATATTTCGGGAATGTCGGACAAATACATAATTTCGGTGTTTGATGAGCTTATAAGATTTGAATAGGAAGTTTTATAGTAAGCGACATAAAAAATGTCGCTTACTATAACCCTCCGGGGGATGCACACGACTGCGTATAAGGTAGTTAGCCGCTTTGCGGCACGCAGTCGGTGCGAGTAAACGCCCAAAGTACAAGTACTTTTGTCGTTTACT
>JAFUUG010000175.1 GCA_017483905.1 Bacillota bacterium | reverse complement strand
GTTTTTGGTAAACAGAGCCGCTCCGAGTACCAAAAACACAAACACGCCGTTTATGGCAGCAGTGTAGCATATCATAGGTATACGAAGGTCTTTTGTGTAGGATATTGTCCATTTGCCGTAATCGTCAATGGTCTGTTTGAATCGTCTGAACGAAAACACGGTCTGCCCGAAAGTTTTTACAACGGGTATGCCGCGGACATATTCAACAGCCTCGTTTGACATATTATCAAGTGAGTTCTGATATTCGTTTATTTTCTCCTGCATTTTTGTGCCTGTCATTGCCGCCATTATCACAAAGCCCAGAATAACGGGTGCAAGACTTAAAAGCCCGAGTCTCCAATCAAATATCAAAAGCAGTACAAGCAGCCCTATCGGAGTAACCATTGCGCCCGCTTTATCGGGAAGCTGGTGTGCAAGAAAAGTTTCCGCCGCGCTGCTTGCTTCGTTTACGGTCTTGCGCAGTTTTCCGCTGCCCTCGCTTTCTATAATGCCTATCGGCAGTGCAGCGATATGGTTTATAACTTTTTTGTGCAGATTGGAGGCTATCCTGAATGCCGATTTATGCGAACACACAAGCGCCGCAGTATAAAGCACCATAGAAACTGCCGAGAACACCACGGCACCGACACCGCAGAGAGCAATATCGGTCGTATCATTTTCTATCACCTTTTTCATAACAAGCCAAATATAATAAAACGGAACAAGTGCCGTCAAAGCACTTGCGCCCGATAATATCCACGAAGCGTAAGTCAGATATTTGTAACTGTCCGCATATTCCAATAATTCGGACAAAGCCGATTTTTTCTTCATATAAAAAGTCCTTTCTTATTTGAGTTCGTCTACACTAACCATAATATCACAAACAAAAAAATAAGTCAAAGCATATTGACATAAAAACAGTAAAGTTGTAAAATTTTGTTAGATATAACTAACCAAAGGAGCAATCATAATGAAAATTTTGGTATTCGGTGCAGGAATAATCGGCAGTTATCTTGCACACATACTTTGTAAAAACAATGATGTGACCTTGCTTGCAAGGGGAGAAAGAAAACGGGAGCTTGAACAAAGCGGGCTTGTGATACGTCACCATCTTCAAAGGCGGACAACGATCGATAAGCCTGTAATTACAGATAACATAAGCGGAAAATATGATGCCGCTTTTGTTGTTATGCCGTATGATAACATCCGTGTCATTGCAAAACAGATAGCGGAAATTGATACGAAGCTTGCAGTATGTGTAGGCAATAACCCCGAAGCCGAAAAAATGCAGAATGAAATTTTATCAAACTCACCAAATAAAAAAGAGGTTTTATTCGGCTTTCAGGCTACTGCGGGCAAAAGAGAAAACGGCATACTTATTTGCGAACGTGCGGGTGTCGGCGGTATGGATATAGGTGCGTTACATTCGCTGCCGTCCGACAACGCAAAAAATATCCTTGAGGAAATTTTCAAAAATACGGGGTATAAACTTAACTGTCAGTCCGATATGCAGGCGTATTTATATTGCCATTTGGCGGCAATACTTCCTATAGCATACCTCTCATATATCTGTGACGGAGATTTAAGAAAAAGCACATTCAAGCAGCGTGCAATGATGCAGAAAGCATCTGCCGAAGGTTATGATATGCTGCTGTCTCTCGGTTATCCGATTTTGCCGAAAGACGACGATAAATATTTTCGCTCGGGTATAAAAGGCGGCTTGATGAAATTTCTTTATTTTGTTATGGCAAAAACGGTCATAGGCGATCTTGCTGCCTGCGAGCATTGCCGAAACTCCGTTTTCGAAATGGAACTGCTTGATATGGGATTTCAAAAGCTGATAGATAAAAGCAATAAAAATCCTATGCCTGTTTGGAATGAATTAAAAAAACAAATGCCGCCGTGGGAAAAACTGCATAAAAAATATAATAATTAGATCTATTGTTTTCAGCCATAGTAATATTCAAAATTGCTGTGGCTTTTCTTATTATTTCAGCATATCTTTTCTTCAAGGAAAACATCAAAGGGGTCTGGGTTCTACCGGTCGGGTTTTAGGGCGAAGCCTTAACGATGCGTGAGAG
>JAFUUG010000174.1 GCA_017483905.1 Bacillota bacterium | reverse complement strand
AGTGTTGAAAGAAAAGTATCAAGATCACCACCGCAAACATAAAAACCGGGATAACGATAAACATTATTTAAGTTACTTGAAGTAACATTAGTCATAGCACTGCAATAGCCAACATAAATATCTGAATATTTATTCAAATAATCTCTATAATAACTTAATAGTGAACTGGAAGCCGTAACCTTATTGCAACCCTCGGGGAGCGTTGCGTTTATAGTATCAAGAAAAGTTTGCGTATCAGAAGCCTTTATATATACGGTTTCCCCATAACTTGGGGCGACTTCTTCGGTTTCTATGCTATATGTACCGTCTGCAATCTTATCGTTGAAATATTCGCTTATTTCTTTAGATAACATTTCAAAACAGGGTTTAGACATCTGATAATAAGCAAGAGGCGAAAATGTAAGCGAATCGACATAAATAAGACAATCTCTTCTAAGTATCTCGCGTTGTTCGGGTGTCATATTATTATAAAGTTCGCCTGCAATATCACCTTTATTTTCTTCTCCTAAGCGTACACCATTAGCAATAGCAACCTGCGCAATAGCATCGGCAAGATAAATAGGTATAGCAGGAGCTATTGCATAATCGTTTGATAAGCTGCTAATTAAAATCTGAAATATCAATACCGAACAAATAATGATACGAACTATCTTTTTTATATTCAATAAAATCACTTCCTTTTTTTAAAGTGTATTTTTTAATTTTTCTTTAATAAAAAATCGGACTTGTTTCTTTTTTTTCACAAGTCCGATTAGTTTTTAGCCTTTAAGACAGCTTTTAAGGAACGCTATACCCTTTCTAAGACCGATAAGAGCCAACATAGCAGGTAAAGCGATAGGAAGTATTTCTTTAAGTCCGTCTATTACAGTCATAAGGCTATCAGATGTTATTCCAGAAAATACACCTTCCATTGACTTGCACCCCCTTTCATATAAATATTTTTATAATTTTATAGGATAACCAACAACCAAGACAGAATATGGCAAATACAAGCAAAACTTTTATATCTGTTATATTGTCGTTGATTTCCTCTAAAATACCATTATCAAGGGGTGCATTTGTAGTTATTTCCGTGATTATTTCCGTTGCAGTCTCCATAAATACACCCCCATATATTACGCCTTTGAGATATTTACTATCTTGAAGCTTTTCCAACGAGGTGCATAATCAAGAGAAAAATTATAATTTCCGTACTCTTTTAAGTCCATTATTTTTAAACTGTCACTACCTAAGTCAGCCATTAAAGTCAATGTTTCAATGCCTGTTTTAAGTAACATTGTGGTGTACCGATTTCCCTTTGCTGATGTCTTTTCCTCTACACCCAAGAGGTCAGCTTTTAATGTCATTATCATAATTAAACACTCCTTTTCTTTTTTGAGGTGCTACCTCATTTCATTTTGCTATTTTAGTTTGATTGATACAATTTCCCATTCTTCGCCGTTTATTCTGTATCTTAACCCGATAGGCAGGGGTTTCTTGAAAGTGATTAGTTTTGTCTTATCACTTTCAAGACTTTTTAATGTGATAATAAATGCGTATCTCATTTTGCACCGCCTAACAATACACTTGAAAATTTTCGACTTTTATGGTAAATTGTAAATGAATAAGTTTTGTGTAGTTCGTTGACTACACCTCTATTATAATCGGATATTTCCGATTT
>JAFUUG010000173.1 GCA_017483905.1 Bacillota bacterium | reverse complement strand
CAAGTGCATCTATAGCTATCACGACATCGGGCTTTACGCTTTCTGCTATGCTTTTTATCATTTCGCTCGTTTCTATTCCCGTAACGCCCATGACCCCGGGTGCAACAGCACATACACTTCTCACCGTTTCCTTTATCTCATCGGGTATGCTCTCTTTTATATGCCTTGTCACAAGTATTTTCGATACTGCTTTCGGACCAAGTGAATCGGGAGTAACATCTCTGTTCCCAAGCCCCACAATAAGTATCACATCATCTTTTTTCAGTTTACACAGTTCCACAATATTCTTCCCCATCAGTTTTATTATTCTCTCATGCTGCGTTGAATCATTCTCCTTTATCGAAGAGCTTTCGATCGTTATATAATTTCCTATAGGCTTTCCCATTCTCTTTGCCCCGTTTTCATTGTATATCTCCACCTTGCAAAGAGAAATGTTCTTATCCTCGCTTTCAAGATTCTTAACTCTTATCCCCTCAATATCACTTGTATCTTCCGTAAGTATCTCGGCTGTTTCTATCGCTAAGTCTGTTCGTACATTTTTCATATCGTTCTCCCCTTATTTTTGTTACATTTTTTTCAAAAAATTTCTGAAATCGTATTGACTTATTTTTAATTTTGTTTTACAATAATACTTGTTTATTCCGTATATATTAATGTTCGTTACATTATTTTATAAAACCCCTCTATTCTCGGAAAAACAAATTCGTTAATAATAGTTGAAAATTTAAGTTAATCTATTTGGGAGGAAATTACCGTGGCAAATATTAAATCCGCTAAGAAACGTATTTTAGTTATCAATAAGAAAACTGCAAGAAATAAAATGATCAAATCGGCTGTCAAGACTTCTATCAAGAAAGTTATCGTTGCAGCTAAAGAAAACAATAAACCACAGGCTCAGGCAGCTCTCGTATCTGCCGTAAGAGCGATAGATAAGGCTTGCTCAAAGGGCATTTACCATAAGAACAATGCTTCAAGAAAGAAGTCAAGACTTTATAAATTGGTAAATAAGATCGCCTAAATTTTATAAAACAGCTACCCTCATAGGGTAGCTGTTTTTGTTACATCATGTCTTCTATCTTTTCCATCATTTGATTTGCCTTTTTCATCATCTTTCTTCTTGTTCTCTTATCCGAGAGCGCATAAGCCGAACCAAGCATACCAATTATTCCGCCTGCTATCATACCTGTTGCAAGTTTATTCATTAAATTTCACTCCTAAATAAAAAATAAAATGTATAGACATCTAAGACATCTATACATTTATTATCTGCGTATTTTTATTTTTTATGTGTTCGATCAGTACTTATCATATAAAAGATGCAGACCCAACAAAGGGAATTCAGAAAAACTTTCACCGATATAATCTTCCTTGAATCTTTCATACTCATTCATCAGAAAATCTTCCATACCATCTATCTTTTTCATAGCAATAATAAGACATAACACCGCCTGTGCATAAGGTTCTGCTATCTCTTCATATTCCTCATAAAGCTGCCTTGTATATTTCTCATCTGCAAGATACAAAACTCGTGCCGTCGTCTCGATAAATTTATCCATGCGTATCCTTAAATATCTTTTAAGTATCAGCGGCATTACTTCATCTTCTTTTGACAGTATTTTTTTAACAAGAATACTTCTGTTCTGATTTTCATTTAATTTTTTCATCATAGACAGTATTTCCTGCGGATCTTCAAGCGATCTTATTTTCTCCGCTTCCTCATCAAGAGCCGTCGCCCTCTCGCTGTCTATCGTTTCTCTCAGAAAATCTCCGAACTTATCGTTCACCTCATCATTACCGAGTACCGTCATGCTTATATATGCAAAATGTGCCGCAGACATCTCATTATAAGGATTTTCCTTAAAAAATCTTTTACTTATCATATTTTCTCCCCTCAGCTCAACTTATGGATAAATATTCCGCTCCTTAGTTTAGGCTCGAACCAAGTCGATTTAGGCGGCATTATTTTTCCCGCATCTGCAATATCCATAAGCTGCGCCATGCTTGTAGGATACATAGAGAAAGCTATCTCCATATCACCCTCATCAACTCTTCTCACAAGTTCATCAAGTCCTCTTATACCGCCCACAAAATCGATCCTCTTATCCGTTCTCGGATCTTGTATCCCAAGCACAGGCGAAAGAAGCTTTCTCTGAAGTATTGATACGTCAAGTGCCTCCACGACATCATTTTCATTTATAAATTCACTTTTAGCCGTCAGCTTGTACCATTTTTTATTAAGATACATTCCGTAGGTATGCTTTTCATTTGGCTTAAAGCAGCCCTCACCCTTATATTCTTCTATATCGAATTTTTCACTCACTTTATCCTTGAACTCATTCTCGCTCATACCGTTGAGATCTTTTACCACTCTGTTATAGTCCATTATATAGAGCTGTTCATCAGGGAAAATAACGGAAAGATAGAAATTGAATTCCGCATTCTTATCATAATTCGGATCTTCTTTACGTCTTTTAAGCCCTACTTTGACAGCCGAAGCATTTCTGTGATGACCATCAGCTATATAAAGTGCATCTACACCCTTAAATTCCTCTGTTATATTCCTTATGGTATCGTCATCATCAACTACCCATACCGTATGACCTATACCGTCCTCCGCCGTAAAATCATAAACGGGCTTATGTTCTTCCACCCATTTATTTATAATATCGTCAATGCTCTTCTTTGCCTTGTAAGTCAGGAATATAGGGCCTGTATTTGCGTTGCAGGTATCAACGTGCTTTATTCTGTCCTGTTCCTTATCTTCTCTTGTCAGCTCGTGCTTTTTTATCTTGTTTTCAAGATATTCGTCAATAGAGGTACAAGCAGTAAGCCCCGTCTGACTCTTTCCGTTCATAGTAAGTCTGTATATATAGAAAACAGGTTTGCTGTCCTGAATATATACCTTATCTTCTATCATCTTATCGAGATTTTCTTTTGCTTTTTGATAAACTCTTTCATCGTAGAGATCTATCCCTTTTTCAAGGTCGATCTCCGCCTTGTCAACGTGAAGAAATGAATAAGGATTCCCTTTTACCATTTCAGCAGCTTCCTCACTGTTCATAACATCATAAGGCAGCGCCGCAACCTTCTGTGCAAGTTCTGCCCTCGGACGGTATCCCATAAATGGACGGACCAATGACATATAAATTCCTCCTTATTATAAAAATGGGCTGCCGCAAAACGCATAACAGCCCTTATATAATGTATTATTTATTTTATTACTCTTACACCGATAACTCCGTCAACAGCCTCAATAGCCTTAACAGTATCATCATTCACATCGGAATCGGCATCTATGATAGTATAAGCAAAGTTACCTCTTGACTTATTTACCATATTATCTATATTTATATTCTTGTTTCCGAATACACCCGTAATAGCACTCACAAGGTTAGGAACATTCTTCTGTGTTATGCACACTCTGACCTTATCCGTTCTTGGAAGTGAGCAGGCAGGGAAATTAACAGAATTAACGATATTACCGTTTTCAAGATAATCGACCATTTCCTTAGCAGCCATGATCGCACAGTTATCCTCTGCTTCCGGAGTAGATGCACCGAGATGAGGAAGAGTGATTATATTTTCAACTCCGAGAACTTCTTCATTAGGAAAATCAGTCACATATCTTGATACGATACCCTCTTTGAGAGCCTCTTTCATATCATCATTGTTTACAAGCTCGCCTCTTGCAAGATTGATAACTCTGACGCCCTTCTTCACTTTTTCAAATGTTTCTTTTCTGAATGTATACTTAGTCTCATCTGTAAGGGGAACATGGATAGTTATATAATCACTGTTTTTAAATATTTCATCAAGGTCTGTAGTATACTTAACGTTGCTGTCAAGATTAAGCGCACCGTTTACCGAAAGATAAGGATCGTAGCCTATAACGTCCATACCGAGAGAAACAGCGGCATTGGCAGCAAGTAAACCTATTGCGCCAAGACCGATGACACCGAGAGTTTTTCCTGTGATCTCAGGGCCTGCAAACTGTGACTTGCCTTTTTCAACAGCAGCGGCAACACCCTCTGTACCGTTTAATGACTGACACCAGTTATAAGCATCTGTTATTTTTCTTGAAGATATCAGAAGTGCAGTAAGCACGAGTTCCTTAACGGCATTTGCATTTGCACCGGGAGTATTGAATACAACAATACCCTTTTCCGCACATTTGTCAAGCGGAATATTGTTTACTCCCGCACCGCATCTTGCCACAGCCTTTAAAGACTTTGGAAGTTCCATATCATGCATTTTAAAACTTCTTAACATAATACCGTCGGGATTCTTTTCATCGTCCGATACAGTATAATTTTCGGGAAGTTTATCAAGACCGAATTTAGAAATTTTATTTAATGTCAAGATCTTATACATTACAAATTACTCCTTATTTATTTTCGCTTTCAAATTTCTTCATAAATTCAACAAGTTTCTTTACGCCCTCAAGTGGCATAGCATTATAGATACTTGCTCTCATACCGCCTACCGTGCGGTGTCCTTTAAGATTTACGAAACCGTTTTCCTTAGCTTCCTTAATGAATTTAGCATTAAGTTCTTCATCATCTGTTACGAAAGGAACGTTCATAAGAGAACGGTCTTCCTTAACAACAGTACCTCTGAACATCTTTGATTCGTCAAGGAAATCATAAAGTATTCCTGCTTTTTCTTCGTTTATCTTCTGTAACTGGCTTACGCCGCCCATGCCTTTGATCCATTCAAATACAAGCTTTGAAATATAGATAGCATAGCAAGGAGGTGTATTGAACATAGACCTTGCATCTGCATGAGTCTTGTAGTTAAGCATATTAGGACATATATCAAGTGCATTTCCGATAAGATCCTTGCGAATGATAACAATAGTAAGACCGGCAGGACCTACATTCTTCTGTGCGCCTGCATAAAGTATACCGAATTTATTTACGTCCATTACTTCCGACATAATATTTGAAGAAATATCGGCTACAAGAGGAATATCTCCCGTATCAGGGAACTGCGTATATCTTGTACCGTATATAGTATTGTTTGCAGTTATGTAGAAATAATCCGCATCTTTAGAGAAAGTAGACTTGTCAAGCTTAGGGATATAAGTGAAAGTCTTGTCTGCCGAAGATGCAACGATATTTACATCACCGTATCTTGCAGCTTCTGCGGCAGCCTTTTTAGCCCACTGACCCGTAATGACATAATCAGCCTTTTTATTCTTGAAAAGGTTAAGAGGGATAGCTGCAAACTGAGTAGAAGCACCGCCCTGCAAGAATAAAACTTCGTAATTATCGGATATTCCCATTAATTCTCTTAAAAGAGCCTCTGCACCGTAGATTATATCCTCATAATCTTTTGAACGATGGCTCATTTCCATTACAGACATACCTGTGTTTCCATAGCAGAGCATCTCTTTCTGTGCCTGTTCAAGTACAGGAACAGGAAGCATAGATGGACCTGCCGAAAAATTATAAACTCTTTCCATTTTAAGTTTTCCTCCTAATTATTTTAACATCATAAGAAATATTATAATACATTTTTGCCGTTTTAGTCAATAAATATAATGCCGATAAATGTAAAATATTTTGGATTTTTTTAGTTTATTTTTATTTGATAACTTTTATTCCGCCCATATAAGGCACAAGTACATCAGGAACCGTTATACTTCCGTCCGCATTCTGATAGTTTTCAAGAATGGCAGCCGTAGTTCTTCCCGCAGCAAGACCGCTTCCGTTCAGTGTATGAACGAACTGCGCCTTATCCTTTGGATTGTCCTTGAATTTGATGTTTGCTCTTCTTGCCTGATAATCTTCAAAGTTCGAACAGCTTGATATCTCAACATATCTGTTGTAGCTTGGCATCCATACTTCTATATCATAAGTCATAGCCGAACTGAAACCGAGGTCGCCGCCGCAAAGTCTTACAACTCTGTAAGGAAGAGAAAGAAGCTGTAAGATATGTTCCGCATCATTTGTAAGGCTTTCAAGTTCTTCATAAGAATTTTCGGGTCTTGCAAATTTAACAAGCTCAACCTTATTGAACTGATGCTGTCTTATAATGCCTTTCTGATCACGACCTGCCGCACCCACTTCCGATCTGAAGCAAGCCGTATAAGCACAATGCTTTATAGTAAGTTTGCTGCCGTCAAGTATTTCATCTCTGTAAAGATTGGTAACGGGAACTTCTGCCGTAGGGACAAGGAAGAATCCGTTGTTTACCACCTTGAAAGCATCTTCCTCAAATTTAGGGAGCTGACCGGTACCCGTCATACTTGCTCTGTTTACCATCTGAGGGGGAAGAATTTCCGTATATCCGTGTTTATCTATATGAGTATCGAGCATAAAATTTATTATCGCTCTTTCAAGTCTTGCGCCAAGGCCTTTGTATACCGTAAATCTTGAGCCCGATATCTTTGTTGCTCTCTCAAAATCGAGAATATCGTTCTTTGTACCTATATCCCAGTGAGCCTGTGGTTCAAAGTCAAATTTGCGAGGTTCTCCCCATTTTCTGAGTTCTTCGTTTTCCGAATCATCTGCACCGCTCGGAACTTTTTCATTAGGTGTATTAGGCACACTTAAAAGGAACATCTTAATTTCTTCATCGACTTCCTTCACCTCGTTGTCAATACCCTTTATTTTTTCGGAAAGCTCTTTCATTTCCGCCATAAGAGCCGATACGTCTTTGCCCTCTTTTTTCAGTACAGGTACCTGCTTTGAATCGACATTCTGCTTATTTTTAAGTTCTTCCACTTCCTGTAAAAGCTCACGTCTTTTTTTATCCATCTCAATGAATTTTTCAAGATCGTACTCCTTGTTTCTTTTTGCAAGGGCAGCTTTTACTTCGTCAAAGTTACTTCTTAATCTTTTTACATCTAACATTTTGTAAATCCCTCCTATTTAATTTATTTATTATATCATATTTTCATAATTTTACAATACTTTTTGCCAACTATCTTTATTCTGAAATAAATTTGTAACATTTCACAAAAAAGTACCATACATAATTTGAATACTCATTTTGTATGGTACTTTTATTTTTTTATGTCATTCTTCGTCCAGTAATTTTTTTGCAACATCATAATTATCCATGTCGGGATTGTTATTAATGTAGTAAATTATTCTGCCATATTGATCTTCGGTCAATTTTAAAAATCTTATTATCGTGCTTTCATCAAATACATCTTTATTTTCGCGAATAGATGAAATAGTTTTGGCATATTCTCCGAGCCTTTCGTGTTCCCTGTCACGCAAATCGAGTTTCATAAACCTTTCCCTCCATTTCTCATCATTCTTTACTTCTTCCACAGCTTTATCAAGTTCCTTTGAGTAATTTGTTGTCGGTATTCCTCCTGCGATATAATTCAATACGTCTTTTAGTTCCGCACTTATATTACCGTTTGTTCCGGTCGCATTAACGACGACCTTTAATGTATCATCGTCTAAAATTATGCTGTTATTTTCTTCACAGCGATTTCTGAATGTATAAATATACCTTCCCTCACCGAACGGATCATAAGTACAGATAAATATTACAAAACTCTTTTTAAGTTTTATATAGTCCTCACCTTTGTTTATGATATGCAGATCAATAAGCCCTTGATAATATCTCATTCTCTTAGGTAAATTTTTGTTGCCTGTTGTTTGGATCTCAATATCATATACCGTATTTTTATCATCTTCGACATATACATCAAGTCGTATGCCTTTTGACTCATATCTCTCATCAATTACTTTCTGCAATTCGGGGTATTCTATTCTTTCTATTTTGATATTTAAAATGTATTCGAGCAAAGGTTTGCATAATTTTGGTTCGGTCATTACTGCCCCAAACATAAAATCATCGGCTATTGTCAGATCTTTTATTGTTCTTGTTTTCAACCGCCGGCACACTCCTTTTCAGATAAAAGTCAATTTAACGATCTCTTTCCCTACATATATAATACAAAAAAACCGTCCGAATGTCAACGCAAACAGCGGAATTTTCCGTATTTTGCATACAAATAAAAAAATCCGTTTCACGCCAAACAGGGTGTGAAAAAATTAATTTTCACACCCCATAGCCCATTTTATTTTGTAACAGTAACCTTTATCTTATATTCGTCAGTATCTCCGTCATCATTCTCGGCATAAACGATATATGTGCATTTACCCTTTTCCTCTGCCTCAAATGAAAGCGACCATACATATTCATTCTTCTTGGTATCATACTTGCTTGTCTTGGCAACTCTTTCGTCCTCCGAATCCTCTACCCAGACTTTAGTTACAGCCTTATTTGTATATACCTTTATTTCAATATCATCTCTGTAGTCAACTTCATCTTCTTCCAGTTCAACATCCGTTATTTCGGGTTCTTCCTGTTCATCGAAAGAAAGATAGAATTTCTTGCTTATCACATTGTTGTCCTTGTCATAGGCATATACCTGAACGCCCTTGTTTGCGATGCTGTTTGTCAGCTTGAATGATACGTCCCATTTTCCCTTGCTTGATGCACTCTCGGATGAATCCAGTTCATCACCGCTTGAATCCTTGACAACGATCTTTCTTGCAACTTCCGTAGTCTTTACAGTGAATTTGGCAGTATCGCCCACACTCATTTCACCTGTTTTCGATATAAAGTTTATAATATAAAGATCGTTTGATGAATACTTTTCGCCCTCTATCTTGAAGCTTTCTTTTTCTTCATCGTCGTCCTCATTCTTTATTATGACCTTGTATTTTTCCGAACCGCTGTGTTTTACATTAAAGCTGAGTTCCCATATATATTCGCTTGAACTCTTATCTCTCGTGCTTGATGCCTTTGCAACTCTCTTGTCGTCGCTGTCATATATTTCGACCATTTCAACATCGGTCGATGTATGAACATTCACTATTGCATCCTCACCATAGCTTATCGTATCGCTGTTGACGATTATATCATATATTTCAAGTTCGTCATCGCTGTCGTCGTCGTCATCATCATCTTTTTTACTGCTGCTCTTACTGTCGCTGTTTCCGACCTTTACGGTAATGGTTTCGCAGCCCTTGGCAAATCCGTCATCATCTCCTACGAATATATCAAAATCATAAGACCCCTTCGTACTCATCTTCACCTGATAAGTAAATACTTTTTCATTTCCGTCTTTTTCAAATGTGTCGATATTCTTCTTTGATTCGAGATAATCGCCCTCTATTTTTATCTTTGTTGCTTTTTCGTTAGTTCTTATCGTAAATTTTATCTTGTCGCCCTTTGCAGGATTAGCCTCATCAACAGTAGCCTTTATGATCTTAGGAGTGTTATCCTCTTCTATTTTGATCTTAAGTTCTCTGCCGTTGTCGCTGTATCCCTTATCATCTCCCGCATATGCCTTGTATACGACCTCATTTGACACATTTTCGGGCAAAGTCCAGCTTACCTGAAAGCTTCTTGAATTATCGTCGGGGTTTATAGTATATTTTGTAAATTCACCCACGACATTTCCGCTTGCATCTGTAACTTTTATCTTTGTCGTATCTTCATTTGCACCTACAACAGCCTCCACATCATCTTTTGCCTTGTAAGCATCCGACTTTTTAGCAAAGAAACTTGCTATCATCGGATCACTCGGCGATGTTATGAATACCGTACTCTTTGCCGAATCCCATGCCACTTCCGCTCCCGTAGCTTCTGCAAGCATTCTTATCGGCATAAGTATCCTGTTGTTTACATTTACAGACTTGTACTCAAAATCCATCGGAGTGCCGTTGATCGTTACTCTTGAAGAATTCATCTTGTGTGTTATTACTTCTTTTCCCTTTTTGAATGTAGCCGTTTCGCTCGGCTTATCCCATTCTACCGTCATACCGAGAGATTCCGCAGCCAGTCTTATCGGAACCATCGTTCTTGAATTGAGTATCTGTGGCTTTACATCGGTAAAGGCAATATCCCTGCCGTCAACGATAAGTTTTATATCCGCCGCAAAGACGCTTGCGCTGCTTAGCAGTACAAATGCCGCTATCAAGCAGATAAACATTTTTACCTTTTTCATAAAAAATTACACCCTCCCATTTATTTTTTTCTACAATTCAATTATAACATATTTCAGGCGCTGTAATTTTAAATTTATGTTACAATATCATTTTATAGTGTACCAGCCTGCATCTGCCATATCCAGTATCTCGTAATTGAGATATGTATTTATTCCGCCCATGCTTGTTGTAGTATCCATTATCTGTTCGGAAGAAAATTCTATCTTATCCATTATCGGTTTTTCGTATGATCTTTTCATATTCTTATCCCTCCTCTTAGTTCTGCCTGATTTCAACAGGTGCGGAATTTATGCGGAATATATCTTCTTCCGTTTCGATCTCCATAATTACGCTTACGGAATCAAAATTATTATTTTGTACAGTTTCGACAGGCAGATTTTGGGATACAAACAGTATTTCACCCTCTTTTGCGGCATAGTCGGAAACACCGTTTGTATAAAATTTTCCGGTGGTATCATATGCATAGAGTTTGTCCGAAGTATACAGGACATAATAAAGATTCTTTATTTTCGTATTTCCCGGAAAATCGGAAGTATTAATCTTTGCCACAAATCTTATATTATCGGAATTGCTCTCTTTATTGCCCTGAATGGCGGCTATTTCGATATCTGCCACATTGCCTATCCCATAAATGCCCTTTAATGCCGCATCGGTTAAGAGGTATAAATCTACATCGGCGAATTTTTCGTCTTTATCAAACGGCATATATGTTTCTATATCTGTTTCATCATCATAATCCCATACAGTATAAAATTTTACATTCTTTGCCGTATCCCCGTATAATTCATTCAGAGAATTATTTACTCTCACATAAAAAAGCTCCGCTGCATCTACCGATAATCCCGTATATTGGTTCGTATAAGCCTTTACAGGATAGGTATAAACACTATCAAGTACCATACGACTTGTATCCTCTCCGAACATCGAATATCCGTTCTTTGTAAATTTGTAACCGGTGGAATCTCCCGAGTTCTTCAACGACGGAAAAAGATTGCCTGCAATATCTCTTTCATAATATGCCGCAACAGAAAATCCGGTATCTTCTATCTTTATCGGATTTTTCAGTTCAAATACATAATAACCTTCCGTTTTTACAAGAAATTCTTTGCCACTGTCAATATCTTCTACCTCTGTGCTTGTAGATTTTGCCTCCACCCGGGTAAGCCCATCATAAGCCGTTTCAATATTGTCATTCTCCACTTCATCCATTTTCACGGCACCATCACAGTATAATTTTACTCTTGTCTGCGATTTAGGCACATATATACCTATTTTGCTCACTTCTTCATAATTATACGCTGATTTTTCAAAGATATTTCCTCCGCAGTAGTACGCCTTATCTCGAAAACCAATGGTACTGCCTTGGGCAAACGGTTCATATTCATATATCTCATCAAATCTTCGCTCGTTATCGTTTAAATCTATGACATCGGAAAAACTGTAAATGCTGTCGATATGAGTTTCATATGACATATAGAAATATCCGCCGTTACTTCCCCATGTGCTTCCCCAGGAATTTGCCACGATAAAAGCACCGTTATTCTTCGGTACGGGGGCATAATGAGAATCGTCTTCTGTTTCGCCCGAATTATATGTCTCGTAGTCACTGAAATTGCGAACATCAACGCTGTCATCATATCCTACTATTGTAACGGAATGATTAGCCGTGCTGTTAAGGTCGTTTTGATAAAAAACTATTTTATTGTCGCTGTTTTTATAAAATCCCTGAATATTGTTCCCCGAAGATTCACCGCAGAATATGTCAACAGGTACAGCACCGTTCGTTTCAAGCCATTCCTTTATTTTTGCATTTCTCGCCGCAAGTTCGGCAGAATCCAGCTTTATTCCTTTCCAGCTTCCGTTTGAATATTCTATGTAATCTTTTTCCGAGAAATTATTGACATAAGCCAATCTTTCAAAATTCATTTCATCTGAATATTCGGGTGTTGTCTTTGTTTCCGGCAATATATATTCAAGGTCGGAATCAGCTACGGGTCCGCCGTATATCTTTTTTTCGTCGTTGGTTCTTCTTGTAAAATAGGAATCTGCCTTTTGACAGCTGCCGCCCTCCGTTGTTCCCCGCACATAAGTCATCTCGGCATTTTTTCCGTATACACCCTCTACAAGGTGTTCTTCCGAAAAATCAACGGCGTTCTTGTCAGTAATATTATTTGTTTTCATGTAGGCTGATTCGGCAGCCGACATAGATGCCATAGCCCAGCAAGTACCTCTTTTTCCCTGATTTTTTATGGGGGTCACATATTTAAGATCTTCAATATCGGCATTATATGAAGTTTCTTCGCCCGCAAAGGTATCTCTTCCCTGTTCTATCCTGTCAAGCGGAGCATTATCATCTATTATGAATTTCGATATACTTCCATTTTCATACAGATGTCCCTCCTCTGTTATCAAAGCATCATCTGCATATGAAAAACAAGAAAATGCTCCTATTTGCAGGAGGGCAGCAATAATAAATATTCCCTTTTTAAGTTTCATCGGCATTACCTCTCTTTTTTATTTATGATATGGTTCATTTTTCATTATCCTCTCCGCTCTGTATATCTGTTCAAGCAGTATCACCCTCATAAGCTGATGCGGAAAAGTCATATCAGAAAAACTCAGTTTCATATCAGCCGCTTTCAGCACATCGTCACTTATTCCCAGCGAACCACCGATAATAAAGGTAATATGACTTACTCCCTCCGTCATTTTTTTCTCTATCATCCTTGAAAATTCAACGCTTGTCATTTTCTTGCCTTCTATAGCAAGCGCAATAATATAGCTGCCCTCTTTTATATTCTTTCTTATCCTCTCTCCCTCGGTATTTTTTATCAAAGCTGTTTTGTTTTCGCTTATCTTGTCGGGAGTTTTTTCATCACTCACTTCCACAATATTTATATCGGCATATTTGCTCAATCTCTTCATATATTCATCTATCGCATCGGAAAAAAATTTTTCCTTTATCTTTCCCACACAAACTACCGATATTTTCATTTTAAAATTATCCTCTCAGTTCATATACTCTGCTCAGACAGTACCTCTCCGCAAGACTTACATCAAGATCCCTGTTCATATCCACACCGTATTCCTTCAATATATCCTTTACGGTATTGTATGCAAGCTTAGGTGTATTGTTTTCATTTGAAAGATGCCCGAGAAATATGTATTTCAATTTATCGCTTAAAACGCAGGCAAGCAGTTTGCCGGCTGTTTCATTTGAAAGATGCCCGTATTTTCCGAGTATTCTTCTTTTCAGTTCATAAGTATAACTGCCGTCTTTCAGCATATCCACATCATGATTGCTTTCAAGCAGCATCGCATCGCATTCTTTCAGATTATCCAGTATCTCTCTTGTAACATGACCTATATCCGTAGCTATAGCTATCTTGAATTTATCCGTCATTATGCTGTACCCCACAGGTTCAGCCGCATCGTGAGGTATCTCAAATGATGATATACAAAGATCGTTGAGTATATTCTTCTCTCTCTTATATACATATCTTATGTTTTCTTCCCTGATCTTGCCTATCTTATCTTTCATCGCATCCCATGTACCCTCTGTCGCATATATCGGTATGTTGTACTTTCGTGACATCACGCCTACACCTTTTATATGGTCTGTATGTTCATGGGTAACAAATATCGCGTCAATATCGCTTCCGCATATATCAAGCCCTTTCAGCCCTTCTTCCACCTTTTTTCCGCTTATGCCGGCATCGAATAATACTTTCGTATTTTCCGTTCCCACATATACACAGTTTCCGCTGCTGCCGCTTGCTATCGTCGTAAAATCAATTTTCATCGTCATCAGTTCCTATTCTTTCGATACCCGCACCGAGTTTGCGCAGTTTCTCTTCTATCTTCTCATATCCCCTGTCGATATATTTGACATTTCCGATATAAGTTTTTCCTTTAGCCGCAAGTCCCGCTATCACAAGTGCAGCTCCCGCACGAAGATCCGTCGCGCTTACCTCCGCTCCCGAAAGATGCTTCACGCCCTCTATTATAGCCGCTCTTCCCTCTACAGTCACATTGCAGCCAAGTCTTTTCAATTCATTCACATACTGAAAACGATTTTCCCATACATTTTCCGTCAATATACTTGTTCCCTCCGCAATAGAAAGAAGTGCCGTCATCTGCGGCTGAAGATCCGTAGGAAATCCCGGATAAGCCATCGTCTTTACATTCGTAGCCACAAGGTTTCCGCTTGATACGACTCTTATGTAGTCATCGCCCTCATATATAAGGCAGCCCATTTCCTCCAGTTTGGCAGAAAGAGAATCCATATGCTTCGGAATTATATTTTTGACCGTAATATCACCGCCTGCTATTGCTCCTGCCATCATATAAGTTCCCGCCTCTATCTGATCGGGTATTATCGTATATTCCGCCCCGTGCAGTTTTTCAACGCCTTTTATCCTTATAACATCTGTACCCGCTCCCTTGATATTTGCTCCGAGCATATTCAGGAAGTTTGCGGTATCTACAATATGCGGTTCTTTTGCTGCATTTTCGATAATAGTCTTTCCCTCTGCCATTGAGGCAGCTATCATTATATTTATCGTTGCTCCGACGCTTGCCACATCAAGATAAATATTCGCACCCTTTAATTTATCTGCTTTTAATTTAACTATACCGTGTTCTATCTCAACTTCCGCACCAAGAGCCTTGAATCCTTTTATATGGAGATTTATCGGTCTTGACCCGAAATTGCAGCCTCCGGGCATTGCCACCTCAGCCCTTTTGAATCTTGCAAGAAGTGCTCCCATAAGATAGTACGATGCTCTTATTTTTTTAACTCCCTCGTCTGTGGCACAAAAATCCTTAACGTCGGATGTATCTATTTTCAGCGTACTTTCATTTATATACTCGCACTTTGCCCCCAGATTTCTGAGCGTCACGACAAGGCTGCTCACGTCTTCTATACAAGGCAGATTTTCTATCAAACATTCCCCCTGCGCCAATATAGCTGCGGGAATAATCGCAACGACTGCATTTTTTGCACCGCTTATGCTGACTTCACCGGAAAGCATTTTCTCTCCGGTAATAACTAATCGCTCCATTATCTCTATTTACACCTCTTCAAAATTTATCCGCATATTTCAGACATTATAAATCATTATAACATCAATCGTCTTAATATTAAAGTATTTTTTTTGCTTAGTTCATAATTTGTTAATATTTACTATATATTTCGCCATATTTCCCCATCAATTACCAAGAATTGCTGTCAACAGGTCTGCCGCTGTAGGCATTTATATAATACGGCATATCCTCTCCCTCTATAAATATCCTGTAGTGTGGGACAGCCGTTACCGTACCGTTTATATCCTCGCCGAATGCGTAATAGCCGTAATCTATCTTATCT